>DGES01000052.1 GCA_002386065.1 Firmicutes bacterium UBA3920 | reverse complement strand
TGCGTACATCGCAATTAGCTCCCTTTTTGAACTATTGAAAATTTTGATTTTACACTATTTTAGTCATCTTAAAAAGCCTTCAAGTATTATTTCTTCCGCCTCGTTTTCAGTAAAACCTAGAGTTTCAAGTTTTATAATCTGTTCAGAGGCTATTTTCCCAATAGCAGCCTCGTGTACAAGCTGCGCATCCGAATGTCTAGCTGTTATCTCTGGTATAGAACTTACATGGGCATTATCCATTATTATGGAATCACACTGTATATGACCCCTGCACTTATTGAGTCCAATGAGATTTAGATTAAATATTTGTTTTGATTCATCTTTTGCAACTGACCTTGATATTATCTGGGCTGAACTATCTTCTCCCACAAGCTCCACATCTATAATAGAATGGGCTTCTTGCCTCTGATCTGTTAAGAGTCGCTCTGTTACTATTAATTTTGCATCCTTGTGTAATTTTACTTTGGTGTTGCGCTTGGTATAGTCTACACCCCTTATTTGCACCATTTCAAGTTCGGCTACTCCTCCTTCTTCAACCTCTACATAGGTAGTAGGGTTTAATACCCTGTCACCAGTGCCCTTTCCTTGCCCATAATGTCTCTCCACATACTTAATCCTTGCGCCCTTTCCCACATAAAAATCATGTATTCCATCGTGTTGGGATTTTTTACTACCTGGATTGTGTATGCCGCAACCTGCAACTATATATACATCTGCACCTTCGCCTATATGGAATGTATTATAGACCATATCTTCCATCCCTGTCTTAGACAATATTACAGGAATATGGACACTTTCTCCCCTTGTATTTGGTTTAACAAATATATCTATACCTGGTCTATCCTTTTTAGGAATGATATCTATATTGCTAGTAGTGTGCCTATCTAAGGCCTTTCCATCTTTTCTTATATTGTAGGCACCTTGGGGCACACTATGAAGCTCTGCTATTTTCTCTAATAACTCCCTATCTATAACATTCAACTTCATCGTATAATGCTCCCTTCTCACAGCCTTGTCTACATATACAATCTGCGTCATTTTCAAGTTTTGATAAAAATTTCTCCTTTGATGTATGCTCTGCGATCTTCCCTTCCCTCATAACGATTACCTCATCTGCTAAATTCAATATCCTCTCTTGATGGGATATTATTACTATAGTAGTATCATATTTTTTATGCATAGTCTCAAATGTATCGGCCAGTTTTTGAAAGCTCCAAAGATCTATACCTGCTTCTGGTTCATCAAATATGGCAAGTTTTAGCTGCCTTGCAATGACCGTTGCAAGTTCTATCCTCTTTATCTCTCCACCTGATAGACTACCATCCACTTGTCGTTTAAGATAATCTTGGGCACATAGACCTACATCTAAGAGTAATTCGCATAGGTCTAAATCCTCTGATCCATTATTTTTCAAAGAAAGCTTTAAAAGCTCCTCTACAGTTATACCCTTAAACCGTGGAGGTTGCTGAAAAGCGTAACCTATCTTAAGCTTTGCCCTCTCTGTTATATCAAGATCAGTTATATCTTGACCTTCAAAATAAATCTTACCAGATGTTGGCTTATAAATTCCCATAATAGTTTTGGCTAAGGATGATTTCCCACTGCCGTTTGGACCTGTAATTACATATAATTTCTTTTTATCTAATTTTAAATTTATATCATCTAAAATTTTAACGTTTTCTTCTACTTCTAATGTAAGATCTCGAATCTCAAGCATATTCCTTCCTCCTAATTTGTCTATACTATAAATAATACCCACAAAACATATTATATAACAATTAATATTATCATATAAGTCCACTATCGGCAAAACTAAAATATTTATCTCCAGCCACTACTATATGGTCTAATACCTCTATGGAAATAGGTTCTAATGCACTTTTTATTATTTTAGTTACTTCTATGTCGGCAGCAGAAGGCCGAAGTGTTCCTCCAGGATGATTATGGGATATTATTATACTACTACTTTGATGTCTAAGGGCAGCTTCTACCACTAATCTTGGATATACAGCTGTTTGATCTATAGTTCCCTCATGGACTAGCGCTGCATGATTGAGTCTATTTTGAGCATCTAGGCATAATATATAGAAAAGTTCATATGATCTACCGGCAAATAGAGATATGAGATATTCTCCAGCCTTTGAAGTTGAATTGAGCTTTGGTCTATCACCCCATCTATCTTTAAAATATCGTCTAGCCAAAGAAGGTAT
Source organism: Firmicutes bacterium UBA3920 (assembly GCA_002386065.1). Classification (GTDB taxonomy): domain Bacteria; phylum Bacillota; class Clostridia; order Caldicoprobacterales; family Xylanivirgaceae; genus UBA3920. Next base: position 14,543 of record DGES01000052.1, on the reverse strand, counting down.
TAGTGAGAGAAGGACTGCAGCATTCCTTCCTATACCAGGTACTGTCATAAGATCCTCCACATCTGCCTCTAAAACTGCAGAGAGGGAACCATACTGCTTTATAAGGGTATGAGCAAGCTCATTTGTGTCTTTCATAGGTATGGCGTAAAAGAGTATGAGCTCTAATACCTGATGATCTTCAAAGTTATCTAGTCCTTCACTTAAAAACCTGTTCTTTATTCTCTCCCTATGCCCCTTATGCATACCCATACCAATATCACCTATCTCATCTTATTCTTTCCTGCTCTATTCTACAAAAAAGAAAAAAATCCTCCCTTCTTATTTATTTTATAATATATCCCGTGTAGCCTCTCTTAAAACCTTGCCTATACTATCATTTATCACAACAGACGCCCTATAATCATAGCGTGTAGGACTCTTGTTTATTAAGACAAGTTCATCTCCTTTAAAATATTCTACAAGACCCGCTGCAGGATATACAACTAGAGATGTACCTCCTACTATGAGAACATTTGCCTTTTTTATGGCCTTTATTGCCCTATTCAATACCTTCATATCGAGGCCTTCTTCATAGAGCACTACATCTGGCCTTACTATACCTCCACATTTTTCACATTTTGGTACTAGTGGCTCACTTGCAAGTACATAGTCTAAATCATATTCCCTGCCGCAGTTAATACAGTAATTTCTATGGATTGTTCCATGAAGTTCTAATACGTTTTTGCTTCCTGCCTTTTGGTGGAGTCCATCTATATTCTGTGTTATGATAGCCTTTAACTTACCCATCCTCTCAAGTTCGGCCAATACTATATGTGCATCGTTGGGGCGAGCATCTCTAAACACCATCTCATTTCTATAAAATTTAAAAAACTCCTCTGGATGGGAAGTAAAAAAAGTATGGTTTATCATTATCTCCGGCGAATAGGGATACTTTTTATCCTTTTTATTATATATTCCACTATCTGCTGATCTAAAATCAGGAATATTACTCTCTGTAGATGTTCCTGCCCCTCCAAAGAATACTATATTATTACTCCCCTCTATTATTTCTTTCAATCTATCTATACTCATATTAACTCATCTCCTTATATGAATTAGGTTTTTGTTCGCTTAAAATTACTAAAATATGATTCTAAGATATATAAGATTTTACAATTCCTATCTTCTTCGTGTTTCCAGGGAAAGTCTAGAATTGTAAAGATTGCTTATGATTAAGATGACTTCTTTATTAGATGTATTATTATATGAACTATATTTGTACTTGAACTTTTTGTATCTATACCCTATCTTATATGTAATATAGCATATTGAAGCGTATTACTCAAGATTTTATCGCTTTGAATCGTTCTCCAAATCCCTATATTTAAATATCCTTATAGACAATCTCATTGGCTCTTTTAAATATAAACTCAAACCTTCAAAAAATTTTCTTTTTTTATAGTTATTCATGGGCCGACTAAAAAATTCTAATTTTATACATATCATATAAATTCACCTAGCTACTATAACTTCGTGTTTGCAAGTTATCCTTCTTTTTGAGCATCTTACCCATTTCTATTTGCACGTTGTAAGCCATCTCTTTGTTATTATTTTAACAATGTTATAATGTTAATAGAGACTTTTATATGTTTATTTTTATACCAGTCTCCTAATAATAATAGTAGATCGCTCACATATAAAAATCTCGATCTAATCTTAGTAAACCTAATGAGTCTAATGGATAACCCAGAAATTATTGACTTTTTTACTTGTTATCCATATATTTTGTCAAATAGCCACAATAATCAAAAAAATAGTGGCTATAAATCATAAGCAACTTAGTATATAATATAATCTGACACAAAAGAAAGGATGTGTTAATATGGCACGCTTTACATTACCAAGGGATATATACTTTGGTGAAAACGCCATGGAAGAGTTAAAAAATTTAAAGGGGCATAAGAAGGCCTTTATAGTAACAGGTGGTTCTTCTATGCAGAAGTTTGGCTTTTTAGACAAACTAAAAAACATATTAGAAGAGACAGGTTTGGAGGTAAAACTCTTTGAAGGAGTAGAGCCTGACCCATCTGTTGAAACAGTTATGGCCGGAGCAAAGGCCATGCAGGAGTTTGGACCTGATATCATAGTTGCAATAGGTGGCGGTTCACCTATAGATGCAGCTAAAGCTATGTGGGTGTTTTATGAATATCCTGAACTCACATTTGATGATATAAAAACTCCTTTCTCAATGCCAAAACTCAGGAAAAAGGCAATATTTGCAGCTATTCCATCTACAAGTGGTACCGCAACAGAGGTAACGGCATTCTCTGTTATAACAGATTACTCAACTAAAATAAAATATCCTCTTGCAGACTTTGAAATAACTCCAGATATTGCTATACTTGATACTACAATACCAGAGACAATGCCTCCAAAATTAGTTGCACACACAGGTATGGATGCACTTACGCATGCAATTGAGGCATACGTTGCATCTGCTAGATCTAAATTTTCTGATCCATTAGCTCTAGAGGCAATAAGCATGGTATTTGACTACCTAGAAGACTCATACAATGGTGATAAGCGTGCAAGGGGAGAGATGCATATCGCCCAATGTCTAGCTGGTATGGCATTTAGTAATGCCCTACTTGGTATAACCCACAGCTTAGCTCATAAGATAGGGGCTGTATTTGATATCCCTCATGGCTGCTGTAATGCAATACTTCTCCCCTATGTAATCAAGTTTAATTCAAAGGTTGCCATGAAAGAATATGCAGAAATAGCAAAACTACTTGGTCTGCCTGGAGCAAGCGACAAGCAGCTTACCGATTCCTTAATTGCTGCAGTAGATGAATTGAATAAAAAGGTGGATATTGTTCCCACCTTTAAAGAATATGGTGTCACAGAAGATCTACTTAAATCTTCAATAGATGCCATTGCAAAGAACGCAGTGCTAGACCCTTGTACAGCAAGTAATCCCAGAAAGACCACAGAAGAAGATATGAAGAAGATACTTGAATGTGCATATTATGGCAAACAAGTTAATTTCTGAAAAGGATGGGTTGTATGTATAAGATATTAGAGGTTAAACAATTAAATACTCTTGTGAAGTCTATGGTTATAGAAGCACCTTTTATTGCCAGACGATGCGAACCTGGACAATTTGTAATAGTAAGATCTCACAAAAACGCTGAGAGAATCCCCCTCACTATAGCTGATTATGATAGGGATAAAAAGACTATAACAATTATATACCAAGAGGTAGGCTTTTCTACCAAACTACTCAGTACTAAAGGTGCAGGAGATTATCTAGAAGATGTAGCAGGACCACTTGGTGTCCCTGCGCCCCTTGAAAAGTATGAGAGGGTTCTTGGTATAGGTGGTGGAGTTGGTATAGCACCACTCTACCCCCAAGTCAAAAAACTATCTAAACTTGGCACTGAAGTATATACCATTTTGGGAGGTCGAACTGCAGAACTTGTAATAATGGAGGACGAATTTAAACAATATTCTAATGTAATAGTTGCAACAGATGACGGTAGTAAAGGGATAAAAGGTACAGTAGTTGATGCAATGAAAGACATAATTGATAAGAAAAAATTTGACAAGATAATCGCAATAGGCCCTGTACCTATGATGAAGGCAGTTGTGGACCTTGCAAAAGAAAAGAATATACCTACAACGGTATCGTTGAATCCTATAATGATAGATGGAACAGGTATGTGTGGTGGATGCAGGGTAACCGTTGGAGGGGAAACCAAGTTTGCATGTGTAGATGGACCAGACTTCGACGGATTCTTAGTAGATTTTGATGAGCTCAGCAGAAGGCAGAGCATGTATAAAGATATTGAGAGAGAATATGACAAAACTCACTCTTGCAAGATTGGATTGGGGGATTGATAGTATGCCAAATATGAGTAAATACAAAGTAAAGATGCCACAGCAACATCCTGATGTGAGAAATAAAAATTTCAAGGAAGTTGCACTCGGATATACTAAAGAACAGGCAATTGAGGAAGCAACTCGATGTCTTGATTGTAAAAATCCTAAATGCGTTGAAGGTTGTCCTGTAAATGTGCCAATTCCCCAATTTATAAATGCTATAAAAGAAGAAGACTTTGAAAAAGCATATAAAATAATAACTTCACAAAACTCTCTACCTGCAATATGTGGAAGGGTATGCCCTCAAGAATCCCAATGTGAAGGCAATTGTGTAAGGGGAATTAAAGGGGAACCTGTGGCCATTGGCCGACTAGAAAGATTTGTCGCAGATCAATGCATGGATATTCCCCATGAAAAGATATCGGATAAAACTATGGACTACAAAGTTGCTATTGTAGGGTCTGGTCCTGCGGGACTTACATGCGCCGGCGAGCTTGCAAAACTAGGCTATGATGTAACAATATTTGAAGCATTACACAAACCTGGTGGCGTACTCGTATATGGCATACCCGAGTTTAGACTGCCAAAGGATCTAGTGGCAAAGGAGATAAAAAAGATAGAGGATCTAGGCGTGAAGATAGTTAAAAACGTCATAGTTGGAAAATCTATAACAATAGATGAACTATTTGAAGAAGGATACAAAGCAATATTTATAGGCTCCGGCGCTGGTCTACCTAAATTCATGAATATACCAGGCGAAAACCTAAACGGCGTATACTCAGCAAATGAGTTTTTAACAAGAAGTAACCTCATGAAGGCTTACGATCCAGAAAATAGCCCTACCCCCATATATGTTGGCAAGAGTGTAGCCGTAGTAGGTGGTGGAAACGTTGCAATGGATGCCGCAAGAACAGCAAAACGATTAGGAGCAAAAAATGTATATATAGTATATAGACGCAGTGAAGAAGAAATGCCAGCAAGACGAGAAGAAATAGAACACGCCAAAGAGGAAGGAATTGAATTTAAGCTCCTTACTAACCCCACCCGTATTTTAGGTGAAGATGGTTGGGTTAAAGCCATAGAATGTATAGAAATGGAACTTGGGGAACCTGATGCATCTGGTAGAAGAAGACCTGTTGAAATTGAAGGCAGTGAGTTTACTTTAGATGTAGACACTGTAATCATAGCAATTGGACAATCTCCAAATCCCTTAATAAAAGAGACCACAGAGGGGTTAGATACCCACAGTTGGGGTGGCATAATAGTAGATGAAAATACTATGCAGACCTCAAAAGAAGGTGTGTACGCCGGAGGAGATGCAGTAACAGGTGCCGCAACTGTCATACTAGCAATGGGAGCTGGTAAAAAAGCTGCCCATGCCATAGATGACTACCTTAAAAATTTAGATTAAATTTGATCTCCCTCAGCCTTGGGGCTTTTAAGATATAAAAGTTCCAAGGCTTTATTTTTTATCCTATCTGCATGGCATCCTTAAATTTTTTCATATACGTACGACTAACTGGTACCTCATCATCTTCATATCCTTTCATGACAAGAACATAGGTATGATTAAACCATGGTACTATCTCTTTTATATATTTTAAATTAACTACAAAACTCTTATGTGTACGCATAAAATCAAAAGATTTGAGCTTTTCCTCTAAATTAGATAGGGTAGTAGGTACTATATATTCCCCTTTTAAGGACTTTAACACCGTCTTTCCATCATCTATACAGAAATATACTATCTCATCTGGTGATAGAACAACCATTCTATCATCTTTCCATGCCGTTATAAAATCTGGCATACGTTTGGGCAATACCCTTTGTCTTATCTTCTCCACCACCTCTATTATGCGCTCATCCTCAAATGGTTTTAATATATAGTCAAATGCATCCACAGTAAAAGCATCAACGGCATATTGGCTATATGCTGTGGCAAAGACTATATATATATCACTGTTTATTTTATTTATTTCCTTGGCAATATTGATTCCATTTTCTCCTTGAAGTTCTATATCTAAAAATACAACATCAGGCTGCTCCCTTGCTACCAATCTTAAACACTCTTCACGTGTCTGTGCCTCTCCGCAAATTTCAAAATCGCTATATTCCTCAAGGAGATATTTTAGTTCTTTTATTGCATATGGTTCATCATCTACTATAATGACCTTTAATTGCATCCTTTCCACTCCTCCTCCTTATTGGCACATGAAATATGGCCTTTGTTCCAACGCCTACCTCTGATTCTATCATAAGACCATTTTCTTCCCCATATACTTCCTTTAAACGTTGATGAACATTGTAAAGTCCTATCTTTTTATCTCCAAATCCACCTTCTAGCACTTCTTTTATGAGTTCATCATCCATCCCTTTTCCATTATCTTCTACTGACACCTCATAATAAGTTTCGAAATCTTTTACTCTTATAATAATCTTGCCCTTTTTATCCATACTCTCTGAAAAACCATGCTTTATGGCATTTTCTACTAAAGGTTGAAGTATGAGAGGCGGAACCTTTATATCCATATTGGTAGGTACATCCATCTCCACATCAAATCTATCACCAAAACGAGCCTTCTCTATCTCTAAATAATAGGATATTGTATTCAACTCTTTGTGAATCTCCACAAGGTCAGGGGAGGTCTCTATTGTAGCCCTAAAATAGTTAGATAGATGTATAAGCAGCTTTCTGGCCGTAAGGGGCTCTGTCCTACACATTGCCGATATTGTATTTAATGCATTAAACAAAAAATGCGGATTAATCTGAGCTTGGAGGGCCTTTAGTTCTGCCTTTGATCTTAAACTAGAATAATAATCTTTCCCATTAAATGTAACTTGGGTAGAAATAAGTTTCCCTATACCTGTCACCATGGATTTTTCTGTATCTGTTATCCCATACATTGGTAGTTTATAAAATCTAAGGGTACCAATGACCCTATATCCCTTCTCTATATCAACTTCCACACAAGTAAGCTTGGTTTCATTGGAAGAATTAATTTTTATATCACCTGACTGGGCTTCTATATTATCATTAACAATGAATACAACGGCATTAAAATCCAGCATATCATATAAAATAGACGTTATTCTTTGGTAGTTTTGCTTGCTGTCAAGCCCACCTACTAATAAAGGAATGAGTTGGGTCGCTATATCAAAAGCAAGATGAATCTCTCCTTTTCCTTTCCCTTCTATAGAATATTCCTCCATTATTTCACCCCTTTTAAATATAAGCTAAGACTTAGATTATATTATACCCATTAAGATGTCAACTATAGGAATGGGATGGCGGTACGATCATTCTAATTTCCTATATTCATTAGGCGTCATTTCAGTTATTTTTCTAAAATTACGATGAAAAGTCCTTAAACTATTATAACCACAATTAATTGCAATTTCTCCAATGGATTGATTCGAATTTTTTAATAGATAACATGCCTGCGAAATCCGATAATTATTTAAGTATTCAGTAAAGGTTATGTTCATCTGCTGAGCAAATAGCTTTGATATATAAGCATAATCATACCCTATATGTCTTGCAATAGTTTTTAATGTACAATCAAAAGAGTAATTTTTTTCTACATAGAGCAAGATTTGATAGAGTACTCTTGTTTGGGATGATTGTTTAACCGAAATAAAAGATTTTTGATTCACCAAATCAGCACATATAGCATATAGAAAGCTTTTTTGACTATAGATGGAATTCAGTTTTGCAAGTTCAAGTTCATCTTCTATATGTAATATATTATCGTTGGGGATCATGCCTTTATAATTTATATAAAAATCACCGATTAGATCTGGCGAAAATAGAATAATTGTAATCTCAGAAAAGTCAACAGTCTTAAATTCATGCATTTGATTAGTAAATATAAATGCTAAATCATCTTTTTTTAGTAAATATTCTCTTTGATCAATAACTACATACAATTGACCATGATTAATATGAATTAGCTCATATGCTCTATGAAAATGTAGAGGAAATTGATAATTTTTTAATGAAAAGAACTTGAATAGTTCTCTTCCTTCCATTCCATGCCCTTGAAAAAAAAACATACCTCTTACCCCTTCCTTTTAAAAACACTAATATTGTCTTATATTATACTACATTTTGTGTAGAAAGAACTATTATTATCCCCTATAATAGAATAAAAGAAATCAAAGGAGGTCATGTGAAAATGATCTATCATGTAGCAAAAACCGGCTCTGATCAAGGTCAAGGCACTCAGCACGATCCTTTTTTAACTATAAACAAAGCTGCTTCTGTTGCTTTGGCTGGAGACACAATTGTTGTCCATGAAGGAGTATATCGTGAATGGGTAAAACCTAAGAACAAGGGGCTAAGCAATAAAAGAAGGATTACTTATCAAGCTGCAGAAAACGAAAAAGTAGTTATCAAAGGATCTGAACGTATCCAAAATTGGCAGCATGTTAAAGATAATGTTTGGAAATGTGCTTTGCCAAACACTTTTTTTGGTGACTTCAATCCATATAAGGAAGAAATATTTGGTGATTGGCTCGTTACAATTGATGAGAAAAAACATTTAGGGGATGTCTATCTAAATGGTATGTCATTTTATGAAGTTAGCAGTTTTGAAGAATTGATTGATCCTCCTGCTAGAACAAAGGTATTAGATCACTGGACACAAAAAATTGTTCCAGTACTTAATGTTGAACAGACTAAATATGTTTGGTTTGCAGAAGTAGAAGATGATAATACAATTATCTATGCAAATTTTCAAGATGCTAATCCTAATGAAGAATTAGTTGAAATCAATGTTCGTAGATCCTGTTTTTATCCTACACAGACAGGTATAGACTATATCACTGTAAAAGGTTTTGAAATGGCACATGCAGCAACACCGTGGGCACCTCCAACAGCTGACCAACCTGGATTGATAGGCGCTAATTGGAGTAAGGGTTGGATCATTGAAAACAATATTATTCATGATTCAAAATGTAGTGCTATTAGTATTGGTAAAGAAGCCTCTACAGGACATCTATATCATTCCATCCGTAAAGATAAATCAGGGCACCAATACCAACTAGAATCCGTTTTTAGTGCTGAGCATAGTGGCTGGTCTAAAGAAAAGATTGGTTCCCATGTTATCCGAAATAATACTATTTATGATTGTGGTCAAAATGCAATCGTAGGTCACTTAGGATGCGTATTTAGTGAAATCTATAATAATCATATTTATAACATTGGTATAAAACGCGAATTTTATGGACATGAAATCGCAGGAATTAAGTTGCATGCAGCTATTGACGTCCAAATCTATCATAACCGTATTCATAATTGCTCTTTAGGATTATGGCTAGATTGGCAGGCTCAAGGAACAAGGGTTAGCAAAAATTTATTCTATGATAATAATCGTGATTTGTTTGTCGAAGTAAGTCATGGACCATATGTCATAGATCATAATATATTAGCTTCTGAATATGCACTAGATAATATGGCGCAAGGTGGAGCATATATTAATAATTTAATCGCCGGTAAGATGCACCAAAGAAAAGAATTAAATCGCTCCACACAATATCACCTTCCACACAGTACAAAGGTTTCTGGTTTTGCTTTTGTATATGGAGGAGATGATCGTTTTTATAATAACATATTCATCGGGAAAGAAGGTCTGGAAGGCGTTGGAACATCCCATTACAAAAACCATACTACGTCTTTGGAAGAATATATCGAAAAGGTTCATGAAAGACATGGTGATGTCGAACAGCCCGTTTATATTAACAATAATGCATACTTAAATGGAGCAGAGCCTTTTGAAAAAGAAAAAGATAAATTAGTTGATAAAAAATTTGATCCAAACTTTAAAATAATTGATAAAGGTGAAGAAGTTTTCATTTCATGTAAATTACCAGATAGTTTTGAAAATATTCTAGGAGAGATACATTCAACATTAACACTAGAAAGGGTGCGCATCGTCGATGCAGAGTTTGAAACTCCAAATGGATGTGATTTAATCTTAGACACCGATTTTCTAGATAAGCAAAAATCTGAGAAAAGTTCATTGGGTCCGATTACTCTTTTGAAAAAAGGTGAAAATTATATTAAAATTTGGTAATTATCTCCGTTTTTAGTAGGAGTCTTATGTGCACATAAGACTCCTACTCTTATTTGAACTTAATTTTATATAAAAACTTAAATAAAACGGCTTAAGTCCATAATTTTCATTGGACTATCTTGTCTTTATTAATCTTTATATATATTGATAGTTAAGAGATTCTATGCCTCTTTTTATCGTACCAAGAACACAAAAAAAGACTGCCGCATAATAGCGACAGCCATAAGTATGCAATTATATCCTTCACATGTAATCTATTTCCCAGAGATATATTTATTCTAAAACTCTCTATATAGTGGCAAAGTATATAAAATTTAGTTAACCATCTATATAGATTATAAAATAACATCATCATAAATAAGCAAATTATCATTCTCTGTCAATTATATGGATAGCTATAGTAAATACTGAAAAGTTAATAAAACTATCCATGAATTTATTTAAGTGTAAAAATTTTAATATTAATCAATTATAACAACAGGTTTTATAAGATCTTTTGGCTTTTCCTTCATCAACTCAAGAGCTTCTTCTATCTTGTCAAACCCATGAAATTTATGGGTCACTAGTTTACTAGGATCTACCCTATTATACTTTATCAGATCTATTAAGTTTTCCATTCTATATCGTCCACCAGGACATAGGCCCCCTCGTATATCTATGTGGGCCATACCACAACCCCACTCTAATCTTGGTATATCAATCGTATCTCCGTTTCCAAAGTAATTGACATTTGATACTGTACCACCTGGCTTTGTCATCTTAACAGCAGATACTAATATATCTGAATTACCACCTGCAATTATTACATTGTCTACACCTTCACCATCTGTCAAATCCTTTATCTGCTCTACAATGTCACCATCCTTATAATTAACAATGTCATTTGCACCATAGAACTTTGCTGCTTCAACACATACTGGCCTACTACCAACAGCAATTATCCTACCTGCACCTCTAAGCTTTGCGCCGGCTACTGCCATCAATCCAACAGCACCAATACCTATACACACAACTGTTGCACCAAGCTTAATATTAGCAAGCTCCGCACCCTGAAAACCTGTAGTCATCATATCACATAACATAACAGCTGTTTCAGGCGCAATCTCTTCTGGTAGATGAGCCAAGTTCATGTCTGCATCATTTACATGGAAAAACTCTCCAAATACCCCATCTTTAAAGTTAGAAAACTTCCAACCAGCAAGTAATCCATTTGAATGTTGAGGGTATCCCCTAACAGCTGCTTCAGAACGCCAATCAGGTGTTATCGCTGGTACTACTACTCTATCCCCTGGTTTAAAATCTGTAACCTCACTACCTACTTCTACAACTTCTCCTACTGCCTCATGCCCTAATATCATATTATGTCTATCGCCCATAGCTCCTTCATAAACTGTGTGTATATCTGATGTACATGGAGATACGGCCAATGGTCTTACTATGGCATCATATGGACCTGCTACTGGTTTTTCTTTTTCAATAAATCCTACTTCCCCAATTCCAAGCATTGCAAATGCCTTCATATAAAAACACCTCCGTTTATTATTGTGTTATTTGCCTCTATTGTGCTAGTTACTTTTATTATGTGGGTTGCTTCGACTACTATTATAGTGAATTTGTTAAATATTTATCAAACATATCTCGCTTAGTTGCATTCTTTTATGGTTCAGTTACATATATGCAAGGTAAGATGCAATGTTTCTAGGAGGAATTTGTTTTAAATATTTTTACAAAAATAGGAATAACTTGTACAAATTGAGCATATTTATATATTGACAAGGTATCTCCTATCGTTCTTTAAAAAGATCTTTTTAACGCATCTTTTACATTTCATTGACTGTATTAGTTTATCTCCCAGATATTACAAGAAAAGTCTTGAAGGGAGGTGAATTAAATGAGTATTTGCGAAGCCACTATAAAATTCCTAACATCCATAATTAATCTATTAATTAGTATATTTACATTCAAATCTACAAAAGAAAAGGATAAGAGCTCATCAGAAAAAATGAGCTCTCACACAAAGGAAACCACTTGACCTTATAGGGGAGTGGAAGCTCCCCTATAAATCTTCTCACTTCCTATTATATCATTTATATTAGAAAATATGACTAATTTATATATAAAACTATTAACTAGCCCAAAATCCCTCATTAAAGTGTTATAAATCTACTATATATGAGCCTATTAGATTTTTTCACTGTTTTCCTGAAAAAAACTAATATTTAAACTGTTGACAAGCCCTTAGGTTTGTTATAAACTTAGAAAGTGGTGAGTACCTGTAGCTCAGCTGGATAGAGCGTTTGACTACGAATCAAAAGGTCGGGGGTTCGAATCCCTCCAGGTACACCAATATCAAGGCTTACATCGGTTTTTATGTAAGCAAAAACAAGGGCTTATCAATATTTTTTTATATAAGAATGAAGGGGCTGTTTTGCAACAGCCCCCATTATACGTATCATTCGTTATGCAGTAGTTCCAAAGTTTACATACGTTTAGAAAATAAAATTCCATCTAACTTCGGAATCAGTACGTTTGAAATTTTCGTTGGATAATGATTGCATGACAAGTGCTTTTATTGAATCACTCATCATATTCTGTAAACTCGTCAAAACAACTTTTACAATAACCTTCGTATAATTCACTGCATTCATCGCATATGAAACCTCCACAATTAGAACAATATTCTATAAGCTCCCCGTCACAGGAATTACCACATATTTGACATTTTACTTTTGACATAACAGTTAACCCACCTTTCAGATTATTAGACTTATACTGAGCTAGATAGTTATTCTGTATTTTCTCTCTATATCATATTTCCCCAATTTCAAAGTTTTATGATCCTATTTTCTATAACTCGCCCTTAATACCCTGTATATATTTATCAGGACGCGCATTGTAGTCTATAATCTTATAGCTGTCAAATAAATCCAAAAAACGTTCTCTTTGTTGTATGAGTCCAATCCCGTCTATATGTCTTCTATCTTGCATTAAAGCATTAGTGTCCAGCTTCTCATAGGCCTGAGAACCAACAGCACATAATATGTTAAAACCTGCATCAACCAGTGCTTGAAATTTTGAATCCCCCGGAAGTACTCTACTTCCATATGGATATATATATACTTTAGTAGGACCAACTAGTGAACCCACTTCATCTCTCCATTTATTAGTATCTGCAATGAGTTTTTTAAGACTTATCTTTGCCGCATCCCTATGTCCATATCCATGTGATGCAAATGTCCATCCATTTTCCTTAAGCTTTTCTATGACTGCAAGCGCTGACTCCTTTTCTTTTTGATAGTTTGGTGAATCAATTTCATTTGTTCTATATCCTAGCACTCCTTCAAAACCTGTAAGCGCTATTACACCCTTGGTACCATCAAGAGAGAAGTCGGTATGACTTTCTACAAATTTATCAAGCAGAGGAATTATTTCATTGTCATATGCTATCTTCTCTTCCCCATCTGGTGCGATAGAATATGTGGCTATATTTCCTTCATCATCTAATATAAGCTTATATATAGTGCCATTTTCCCTCATATAATCATAATAATTCATATCATCTATTGATATAATCAAAGGTTTTTTCCCTTCAGGAATCATAAGTGTGCTTCGCTCTATTTTAGTTTTATCTCCCTCTTTTTTCTCTTGAATTAACATATTTATATCAATTAAAATATAATTTTTCTCATATAATGATTGTATAATTCTCTCAAATTCTTGTATTGTCACAAAGTAATCGTTAAAACCTCGCTCTTTTGCATCTCCATCAAAAGCAAGTTCAGGATATGCTATAAGAGGATGAAAAAATATATGTTGGACAGCACCATTATATGGAACTAAATTTTGTATTTCCTCACTTTTATCATCTTTCTCGTCCTCAATTTTTACATTCTCAGGTTGAGATTTACTTGTATTTTCTTCTTGCTCTATTACTTCAAGCTCTATATTTTGCCCGACTTGAATATTCGAAGAACTTTTTGAGGTGTCTAATATATCTGTGCAGCCGCTAGTAGATATTATGATTGCGATTAAACATAAAATAGCTATGATCTTTTTCGACATTCTTTGGTCTATTTGATACATATTAACCCTCCTCGTATAATATGTTTAGAACAATATTTTTAGAGTTCTATACATGTTTATTTTTATTATATATTTATAATAATCCTTTTAACTTAAAAAATATAGTAATTTCCTTTTTTGTTATAATATTTATTCTTTTTTTAACTGATATTAATAAATTTGAAATATTTTTGTTGTGATTTTTTAATTATAATCTGTCCCAAAAAAATAAGGACTACTATTAAATAAAAAATAGCAGTCCTTATTTTTTGGCGGAGAAGGAGGGATTCGAACCCTCGCGCCGGTTATCCCGACCTACGCCCTTAGCAGGGGCGCCCCTTCGGCCAGCTTGGGTACTTCTCCATATTAATTTAGTGGCGGAGAGAGAGGGATTCGAACCCTCGGTACCTTGCGGTATCACTGGTTTTCAAGACCAGCTCCTTCAACCAGCTCGGACATCTCTCCTTAAGTTTTGACACTAATATAGTATAGCAAAAGGCTAAATATATGTCAACAGGTATGCTTCATGAGTTTTTTGCTTTGTAC
>DGES01000012.1:9007-9719 GCA_002386065.1 Firmicutes bacterium UBA3920 | reverse complement strand
AGATGTGTATAAGAGACATATATAATCTTATGAATAGGAGTAGTAGACACTACATAGTGCTAAAGCGAGTCGGGTGTAGTGGGAGCCGATGCAATATATGGGTGTTGAATGGGCCTAGGAGGAGCAAGGCGAAATGAGAAGTAGCCTTTGACGGTATCCCCCGTTATGAGGATAGGGTATTGGCCATTGGCAGTACCTGAAAAGAGGTGGATAGGTATATCTATCTACTTGGGTGGCACCGCGGAGATTAGCCCTTCGTCCCAAAATAATTTTGGGACGAAGGGCTTTTTTAAATTATTCATATAAGAATGGAGAGGAGAAGAGAGATGATGAGACCTAGTTTAGAAGAGTTAGTTGAGATGAGAAAAAAGTACAATGTCATCCCTATAGTAGAGGAGGTGATAGCTGATATGGATACACCTTTGACTATATTTAGTCATTTTAAGGAGGTAGATTATACCTTTTTATTAGAGAGTGCAGAAAATGGTACCTTTGGCCGTTATTCGTATTTAGGTATCACTCCTTATAAAATAGTTGAAGAGAAATTTGGGAAAGTTGAAGTAAAGGGACCAGAGGGGAGGACATTATTAGATGTACCACTATTAAAATGTGTTAAATGTATATTAGATGAATTACAAGCGCCATCATTTCCAGATATGCCAGATTTTTTAGGGGGGATGGTGGGTTATCTATCTTATGATTTGATAAGGGA
>DGES01000012.1:8300-8794 GCA_002386065.1 Firmicutes bacterium UBA3920 | reverse complement strand
ACAAAAAATTATGAAAAATTTATAGAAGCACCAGAGAACAAAAAGACCATTGAATTCCTTTCAAATATGGAAAGGGAAGAATTCATGGAGAAGGTAGATATTATAAAGAGTCATATAGTATCGGGAGAGGTAGATCAGGTAGTATTGTCCCAAAGATTTGAAGTTACCACACATCTTTCACCATTTGAAATATATAGAAGGCTTCGCTATATAAACCCATCGCCATATATGTTTTATTTAAACTTTCCTGGATTTAAAATTATAGGTTCATCGCCGGAATCATTGGTAAAAGTAAAAGGTGGTAAGGTCATATATCGCCCTATAGCTGGTACCATATCTAGAGGGAATAATGTATATGACGATAATAAACTTGCATATACCCTTTTAAAAGATGAGAAGGAAAGAGGAGAACATCTTATGTTAGTGGAGCTTTGCAAGTCTGATATAGGTAAGGTATGTAAAAAGGATAGTATTGCAGTCACATCGCTTATGGA
>DGES01000012.1:7457-7991 GCA_002386065.1 Firmicutes bacterium UBA3920 | reverse complement strand
TTGCAGCTTACCTGCTGGAACGGTTTCAGGTGTGCCTCGTATGAAAGCAATGGATATAATCGATGGATTAGAATCTACACCTAGAGAATATTATGGTGGAGCGGTGGGTTATATATCGTTAAGTGGCAATATGGATATGGCAATTAGTATAAGGACTGTACTTCTCAAAGGTCAGAGGGTATTCATACAAGCCGGTGCTGGGATAGTAAGGGACTCAGTACCTGAAAAAGAGTATATGGAAACTATAAATAAGGCTAAGGCCATGATGGAAGCTGTATGTTAGGGGGTGGCATATATGATAAGGAATATACTTGGTAAAGTAGTGAATGGTGAAAACCTCAGTGAAGAGGAAGCAATGGAGGTTATGGATTTTATAATGGAAGGTAGGGCCACCTCTGCACAGGTAGCAGGTCTTTTGGCGGCACTAAAAACAAAGGGAGAAACAGTGGATGAGATAACGGGATTTGTTCGTTCTATGAAGAACAAGGCTATTAAGGTGGATGTAGATGAGGAGTATTGTATAGACACCTGTGG
>DGES01000012.1:6513-7201 GCA_002386065.1 Firmicutes bacterium UBA3920 | reverse complement strand
AAACATGGAAATCGAAGTATAACAAGTCAATGCGGGAGTGCTGATGTATTAGAGGCTCTTGGAATCAATATAGAACTTAACTCTTATGAAGTAAAAGAGTGCATAAAGGAAGTAGGTATAGGTTTTATGTTTGCACCCATATTTCATAGTTCCATGAGATATGCAGCTGGGCCTAGGCGAGAGCTTGGTATTCGTACAGTATTCAATATACTAGGTCCCCTTACCAATCCTGCACAGGTGAAGGGACAGATATTAGGTGTATTTGCTCCTGAGCTTACTGAGTTTATGGGGCATGTCCTAATAAGATTGGGTATAGAGAGGGGACTAGTGGTATACGGGATGGATGGAATGGATGAGATATCGCCATTTACTCATACGAAGGTGACAGAGATAAGAGATGGAGAGATTATAACATACGAAATATCCCCTGAAAATTTTGGGTTGGAGAGGAAAGAAGGGCATCTTATTGGAGGAGATGCCGTCTGTAATGCACAGATTATAATGGATATATTTAAAGGGCAGCGAGATTGTAGACGGGATGCAGTAATTCTAAACAGCGCCGGCGCTCTCTATGTAGGTAAAGCAGTGGACAGCATATCAGATGGTATAGAGATGGCAAGCGAGATAATAGATTCAGGAGCGGCATATAACAAAATAATGGAGCTTGCGAGCTTTACTAGGAGGTATG
>DGES01000012.1:5617-6271 GCA_002386065.1 Firmicutes bacterium UBA3920 | reverse complement strand
CCCAACTTTCAATAGAGGATATGTTAGATGTGCTTAAGGTATCTTTTATGCCCATTCGAAATATGCAGATTGCCTTATCATCTCATAGGGGAGGCATGGCAATAATAGGAGAGCTGAAGAAGGCTTCACCTTCTAAGGGGGTACTTAGGGCAGACTTTGATCCTATAAAACTTGCTAAGGACTATGAAAATGGAGGTATAGCTGCTCTTTCAATACTTACAGAGAAACATTTTTTTCATGGAAGGGATGAATATATTAATATGGTAAAAAAAGAGGTTGATCTTCCTATACTCAGAAAAGATTTTATAATAGACCCTTGGCAGATATATGAATCAAGGCTATTAGGTGCGGATGCAATACTGCTTATAGCTAAAATTTTAACTGATGAAGAAATTACACGATTCCAGATAATAGCCGAGCTCCTGGGCATGGAGACTATAGTTGAAATTCATGATATGGAGGATTTAGATAAGGCGCTTAAAATAGAGGCTTCTATTATAGGGATAAATAATAGAGATCTTACAACTTTCAATGTAGATCTAAAGAATACACAAAGACTTATAGGGTATATACCAGAGGATAGGCTAGTTGTAAGCGAAAGTGGTATTAGTACGAGGGAGGATATGGAGCACTTAAAAGATATAGGGGTAGATG
>DGES01000012.1:4826-5318 GCA_002386065.1 Firmicutes bacterium UBA3920 | reverse complement strand
TTGCAGAGAGTAGACGCCAAGTTCCTCCCAGTTTAGGGGCGTTATTATCTAAAAAAATTGAGCCATATATAAAAAAAGTGGGAGTTTTTGTAGACTGCAGAGTAGATATCATGAAAGAGATAATAGACATATGTAGCCTTGATGTAGTCCAGTTACATGGCAGTGAATCTATCCATGTGTGCAGTGAGTTATGGCATAGCAATAGGGATATACAGATTTGGAAGACTATAAAGATGAGAAATGATATAGATACAGATATAGATTATATGGAGCGTTANNACTTAAAAGATATAGGGGTAGATGCTGTGTTAATAGGGGAGGCCTTTATGACTTGCCCTGATATTTGTAGTAAGACAGCTGTGTTTAAGGGGTGAGCAGATATGGCATTTGTGAAGATATGTGGGATATCTTCTATGGAAGATGTGGAGATAGTCAATGAATGTAAGCCCGACTATGTAGGTTTTGTATTTGCAGAGAGTAGACGCCAAGTTC
>DGES01000012.1:2923-4549 GCA_002386065.1 Firmicutes bacterium UBA3920 | reverse complement strand
AGATATAGATTATATGGAGCGTTATAGTCATCATGTTCATATGTTTTTATTGGATACCTATGATCCAAAACTACAGGGCGGAGGAGGTAGACCCTTTGACTGGGAGATAGTCAAAGGGCTGTCCTCTAAATTCAATATTATATTAGCTGGAGGGCTCAATCTAGATAATGTATGTACGGCAATGGATATAGTCAATCCCATGGGGGTAGATGTGAGTAGTGGAGTGGAACTCCAAGGGAAAAAAGATAGGGAAAAGGTATTTCAGTTTGTAAGAAAGGTGAGGGAATATGAAAAGTGATAAAAATGGCTATTTTGGAGATTTTGGTGGTCAGTATGTACCAGAGACTTTGATGAATGCATTAGGGGAATTAGATATGGCATATGAAGATGCACTAAAAGATGAGAGCTTTATGGAGGAATATATGTATTATCTAAAGGCGTATTCAGGAAGGCCTACACCGCTATACTATGCAGATAGGATGACCAAAGATTTAGGAGGAGCAAAGATATATCTAAAGCGGGAGGATTTAAATCACACAGGTGCCCATAAGATAAACAATGTCATGGGACAGGTGCTCCTTGCAAGACGCATGGGGAAAAGACGTGTAATAGCAGAGACTGGCGCCGGCCAGCATGGCCTTGCCACGGCAACGGTAGCAGCTATGTTTGATATGCCCTGTGAAATATTTATGGGAGAAGAGGATATAAAGAGACAGGCTTTAAATGTATTTAAAATGGAGCTTCTAGGTGCCAAGATAAATAGTGTTAAATCAGGTACTGGTACGTTGAAAGATGCGACAAATGAAGCAATACGCCACTGGGTAGCCTGTGTTGAGGATACCTATTATGTCATAGGCTCAGTTGTAGGCCCCCATCCATATCCAAGTATGGTGAGGGATTTCCAGCGAATTATAGGAGATGAGACGAGGAGGCAAATATTAGCCTCAGAAGGTAGACTTCCTGATCATATAGTTGCCTGTGTTGGAGGAGGTAGCAATGCCATGGGTATATTCTATCCATTTATACATGAAGCTAGTGTCAGGCTACATGGTGTAGAGGGAGGAGGCGATGGAATAGAAACAGAATACCATGCCGCAGCTATTAAAAAGGGAAGGGTAGGCGTGGTCCACGGAATGAAGACATATCTTCTACAAGATGAATATGGGAATATCTCTCCTGCCCATTCCATATCTGCAGGCCTTGATTATCCTGGTGTAGGTCCCCAGCATGCTTATCTGTATGAAAGTGGAAGGGTGGAATATGGTTATGTGACAGATGAAAAGGCAGTTTCAGCCTTTAAATATCTATCCACTATGGAGGGTATAATACCTGCTATAGAAAGTGCCCATGCGGTAGCATATGGTATGGAGCTGGCGACTAAGCTGAATAAGGACGACATAATAGTTTTGAATATATCAGGTCGAGGCGATAAGGATGTTGAAACTATATCTGAGGTTATGGGGGAGGTCTTGGTATGAGTAGAATAGAAGAATGTTTCAAGAGGATTGATAGGGAAGGAGGCAGGGCACTTATGCCCTTTATAACAGCAGGTTATCCTCGCCTTTCGATGCTTGAAGATGTGGTGGTGGCACTTGAGGACGCCGGCGCTGATATGATAGAAATAGG
>DGES01000012.1:0-2652 GCA_002386065.1 Firmicutes bacterium UBA3920 | reverse complement strand
GCCAGTATTGTTACTTGTGTATTTTAATACGATGCTGAGCTATGGAGTTGATGATTTTTTGCACCATTGCAAAACGGCAGGGGTAGATGGTCTTATAATTCCTGATATATCTATGGAGGATAGGGAGGATATATTCATGTCTGCAAAAGATATGGGTGTGGATATAGTGCCTATGGTGGCACCTACATCTCGTGAGCGTATAGGAAAATTGGTTGAAATGGGAAGTGGTTTTGTTTACTGTGTATCATCTACAGGTGTGACAGGCCCTAGAGGCAACTTTGATGAGAGTATATTAGATTTTCTTAAGGAGGTAAAATTCCAAAGTCGTATACCCACGGCAGTGGGATTTGGAATAAACAATAAAAGCCAGATAATATATTTGAAACCCCATTGTGATGGCATTATAATAGGCAGTGCACTTGTTAAGAAGATGATAGATTGTGAAAATAGCCCTAAACTCATAGGAAATATAAAGGAATATATGAGTAATATGCGAGCTGCATTAGATAGATAGAGGATTATGTGCGTTATAATTATTTGGGTTTGATACTAAGAATATTTGCCTAATAAACATTAGATAGTTTTAGTAATAACTGTATTAGTTATTTTATATTCAGGAATATAAATAATATAGAAAAGAAGAATAGGCCTTTTGTTTAGAAGGGATAAAGATGTATAATATAAAGTACAGGTATAGGTAAAAAAATTTATTTTTTAATTAATTTCAAAGGCATTAAAGCTATAAAGAGGAGTATAAAATATGAACATAAAAATAAAAAATGTTATTGATGTATTGACCGCTCAAGGAATTTCAAGAGAACAAACAGTTGACAAACTTGAATTTGGAGATCCAGATACGATAGTAACAGGTATTGCCACAACCTTTTTAGCAACTCAGGAAATTGTTGAGAAGGCGAAAGAATTAAATGTAAATTTAATTATTACTCATGAAGGTATATTTTATAGTCATTGGGATAGGACAAAGATACTGCAATCAGATAAAGTTTATTGGCAAAAACGGAATATTATTGAGGAAAGCGAAATGGGAATCTTTCGGTTTCATGATTATATCCATGATAAAAAACCTGATGGTATTATGAAGGGATTGCTACAGACATTAGATTGGACGAAGTTTGAAATTAAGGATAAACAAGTAGCTTCTGTATTAGAAATCCCTACAATGACAGTAGAGGAAATAATTCTTTATATAAAGAGACGGCTTGACATTCAATATGTACGCTATATTGGGGATTTAAAAATGCCGTGTAGACGTGTTGGACTATTAGTAGGCTATAGGGGAACAGGGGATTTAGCTATAAAACTGATTGCGGAGGAAGGCTTAGAACTGGTGATTTATGGAGAAGGCCCAGAATGGGAAACTCCTGAGTATATAAGAGATGCGGTATATCAAGGTAGGCAGAAGGCACTAGTTGTATTGGGACATGCGGAGAGTGAGGTACCTGGCATGAAATATTTAGCTCATTGGATTCAAAATAAATTCCCGAGTATTCCCGTTTACTTTATTCCTTCAAAACCAATTTTCCAGATTTTTTAAATGAAAAGCAAAGAGGCAAAACTGTCGATCTTGTCTAAACTAATGTTTTACTGATGTAGTTTATGGTTATCATTGATATTAGAGAATAAATAAAAACTTAGAGGGGGATCAATTATGGAAAACTTTGTATTTCAAAGTCCTACTAAAATAATATTTGGAAAAGATACCGAAATGAAAGTTGGCCAAGAAGTACGTGCCTTAGGTACAAAAGTACTGCTCCACTATGGTGGAGGTAGTGTAAAGAAATATGGACTATATGATAGAGTGGTTAAATCTCTCAAAGACGCAGATGTAGACTTTATGGAGTTAGGTGGAGTCCAGCCTAATCCCAGGCTCAGTCTTGTAAGGGAAGGTATAGAACTGTGTAGGAAAAATGATATAGACTTAATACTTGCAGTTGGAGGTGGAAGTGTAATAGATTCATCGAAAGCTATTGCTGTAGGTACGCCCTATGATGGTGATGTGTGGGATTTTTATTCAGGTAAGGCAGAAATCAAGGAGGCACTTCCAGTTGGAGTAGTTTTGACTATCCCTGCTGCAGGGAGTGAAGCATCGGATAGCAGTGTAATAACCAATGAGGATGGTATGTATAAATGGTCTATAGGCTCGGACTTGATACGTCCAAAGTTTGCTATAATGAATCCTGAAATTACATATACCCTGCCACCGTATCAAACGGTCTGTGGTGTAGCTGATATAATGGCCCATGTAATGGAGAGGTATTTTACAAATACTAAAGGTGTAGATTTTACAGATAGGCTGTGTGAGGCAACTTTGAAGACAGTTATAGCCAATGCACCCTTGGTATTAGATAATCCTAGGGATTATAATGCAAGAGCACAGATCATGTGGGCAAGTACTATAGCGCATAATGGACTTTTGAGTACAGGTAGGGTAGGCGACTGGGCATCCCATAAAATAGAACATGAACTCAGTGCCCTATATGATGTTCCCCACGGAGCAGGCTTAGCTGTTGTATTCCCTGCTTGGATGAAATATGTATATGGGCATAATATAGATAGATTTGTTCAGTTTGCTGTTAGGGTGTGGAATGTAGAGATGGATTTTGAAAATCCTGAACGTACTGCCATTGAAGG
>DGES01000080.1:34421-42577 GCA_002386065.1 Firmicutes bacterium UBA3920 | reverse complement strand
CCATAGGCAATAGAGCCTGTACCTGCTATGACTATTATGCCTTCCAGTGCGCCGGCGCCGGCTACCAATGCAATCTCTGCATCATTTTTTATAATTATATTTCCTGCTATACCTAGCCCTTCTATTATATTCCTCAACAGCTCCCTTTGATGGGGCCTATCGGCTCCGGCAGTACCTACACATATAGATAGGCAATCTTCCATTTTTAGATCACTATCAGCCAATGCACCTACAATCAGCTCCTTTAATACTGCCTCCACCTCTCCAGGTGATTGTGCACTTAAATTGGTAGGACCACCTTCACTGCTCAATAGCTCCATTCCGTCCAAAGACAATATTTTTAGGACGCTTCCCGTCCCACCTCCATCTATACCCATCACATATTTCATATTGCAATCACTCCATATCCACAGAAACTGGTAATGTGCCTACAGGAGTTTTATCACCTGATAAAACTTCTACAACGCTGTGTATAGATAGGGGGGTATATTCATAAGCACATATATATGTGGGAATATATTTAAATTTGGAGATATCATAGGGATTTCTAAGGGCCACCACCACAACGTTTTTATTATGACTATATATCTCCTCTACGAGTTTAGCTTGTCTTTCATTTAAATTTGCATTGTATGTTCCAACTATGACAAGTTCTTTATCCTTTGCCTTCTCTACAATATCTTCTATATATGAGTCATCTGGCTCTACATCCATCACACTATATTCGCCACCAAACCTCTGTACCACCATCTGTGCAAAGGAAGGTGTTTCACTATCATTATCTTCCACACCCGTCATAGTAATAGGATCAGGTGATATTGCTATTATGCTGTCAGTCTCCACAGGTAAGAGCTTTTTTTCATCCTTAACTAAAGTTATACTATCTAAACTTATATCTCTAGCTACAGCTCTATGTCCACTATTCCCTACTATGGATGTCCTCTCTTCTATGGTTCCCGGCATATCGTATAAAATTTTATATTTCTCTTTTACAGCAAGTATTCTCTCTACCGAATCATCTATCTTCTCCACGGGAATATCCCCTTCCATCACTGCCTTCTCTATGGCTTCCACAGTGGCTATTTGTGTTTCCAATGTATGGGATACCAGTATAATGTCGGCGCCGGCTTTTATCGCCTCTATTGCCGCATTCGACGTACCGAAATAAGTTGATATGGCCTTCATCTCCATACAATCTGTGATCACTATACCATCAAAACCCAATTCCTCTCTCAATAATTTAGTTATTACATTATAAGAAAGGGTAGCAGGTAGCTCTTTTTCCAAGGCTTTAAACAATATATGGGCTGTCATTATAGCATCTAATCCGCCATCTATTGCCTTTTTAAATGGATATAATTCTACTTCCCTTAGCCTATTTAATGAATGGGATATACTTGGAAGGGCTATATGGGAATCTACCTCAGTATCACCATGACCGGGGAAATGTTTACCAGTTGCTACGACTCCCGCCCTTTGCAAAGCCCTTATATAATTCAGGCCAAATTCTGCTACATATTTAGGATCTTCACCATAAGAGCGCACACCTATTATGGGATTTAGCGGATTATTATTCACATCAAGGGATGGAGCTAAATTCATATTTATACCTAGAACTTTAAGTTCCCTACCCATTATTGTACCTACTTTACCTGCATTATCTGGATCACCTGTGGCAGCTATCGCCATATTTCCAGGTAAAAAGGTTGCATCTGAAAATATCCTAGTCACCATACCCCCTTCTTGATCTATGGATATAAAAGCTGGTATACCTATACTTTCCATCATACTTCTTTGGATTTCACCTGTTAGTTTAGACAATTCTCGGCTATCTCCCACATTCCTTGAAAACAATATAATATTTCCTATATTATAATTGCATATAAGTTTTTTTACATGATCGTCGAAATATTTAGATGGAAAACCCGCCATTATCATCTGGCCTATCTTTTGCTTTAACGTCATATCCTCTATCTTCATCAATAAATCCTCCTGTTATACAAAAAGTATTATACTAACTCTTTTCATCAGTACATTATATACTTTTGTCTTATCTTTTCAAACTCTCTTAATTCTTCTTCACAACTACATAGATAGTCATCCACAGCATCTGCTATTATTGCCTCCCGAAGTTTGTTTGTTCCAGATAAGAGGTCAAAGAAAGGATGTCCTCCACTAGAAGATGGTTCTAAAAATTTAAATTCTTCATAATTACTTACTAAATTGTGTATTATAGAAATGCCTATTTTAAACGCCTCTATGGCATCCCTATCTCTTACATGTATTTGTATTCCTTCGCATAATTCTCCCTTATATTTTGAAAACACAGGGGTGAAATAATGGGGTCTAAATATTACACCTTCCATATTCATACTATTTAATTCATATGCCAATTTATCTCCATCCATCCAAGGTGCACCAATAAGCTCAAAGGGCTTTGTCGTTCCCCTTCCCTCCGATACATTTGTACCTTCAAAAAGACATGTACCTATATATAATAGGGCCGTATCTACTGTGGGAATATTGGGAGATGGGGCTATAAACTCAAGATTTGTATCCTCAAAATACATATCCCTACTCCAACCTTCTAGCTCCATCACTTTTAAATCACAGCCAATATTGAATTCTGTATTGAATAGTTTTGCAAGTTCCCCTATTGTAAGCCCATACCTTACAGGAATAGGATACATACCGACAAAAGATGAAAACTCAGTATCTAATATATTCCCTTCTAACTTTATCCCACCTAATGGATTTGGGCGATCGAGTACAATAAACCGTTTCCCAAGCTCCGCTGCAGACTCCATGGCATACGCCATAGTATATATATATGTATAATATCTTGCCCCTACATCTTGTATATCAAATACTAGCACATCTATATCTTTTAACATCTCTTTCGTAGGTTTTCTATTATCACCGTATAGACTATATACCTTTACACCTGTCTTTCTATCTATATAATCAGGTACTTGGGCACCTGCCTGAAATTCCCCCCTCACTCCATGTTCAGGAGAAAATAGGCATATAAGTTCGCTACTTTCTTTTAAAATGTCTACAGTACTATTTAAATCTCTATCCACACCCGTATAATTGGTTATAAGGCCTAATTTTAAGCCTTGGAGTATATCCATTTCTTCCTTTAACACATCTATCCCGCATTTGACTTTATCCATGACTATCTATCCTCCTCTATCAATGCAAATTTTTTACCAGGATGAATATATTTAAGACATCTTATATCGCTCTCAGCTACTCTCCCCACTACATTTACCCTCGGATCAGCTGGTAGAGCTGTTCGTACTATTTGCAGTTCTCCCATATATCTTCCCATATTTATATTATCTATTGTGATACTGCCATACTTTCTATCTATACAATTAAATGACTCTATATTTGAAGTATTATCTACTCTAGCTTCTACAGACCTGACTAAATATTCCGAGGCATCGCGCCTATTTGTATGACAATCTTTAAATATTATCTGTCTCTCTTCACAAGATACCCCATCAAATAGGTGGACACCAAGTTCTACAGTTTCTTTATCTATACCGAGTATATCCTCTATCTCCTGTTTTGATGCGTAAGCATCACCTAAATACAACCTATCCGTCATACTACCATATATGAGATCTTTTGCCGCCGCATAAGATGGCATTTTCCTATGCTCTTCCAAAGTAGGTAATCCCTCATAAAGTGGGCCACGTCTTCCCGTATCTGATGGGATAAAGCTTGATATCTCCAGGCCATACTCCTTCAGCATGTCATTCTTAGCATTGTAAAAGCTGTGAGATAGCCCCGTATATCTCCTTGGATAAAAATTATGACATGCCCCTATGTTCGTCATATTCCCTCCATATCTTAATATCTCTTCCATATATGAGCTATCTGACGTACTAGCGTTTATTACAATACTTATACCCATATTATTATTTGACATATATGCTATATCCTCTGCACTAAATCCATAATCTATTCTAATTTCATCTATACCCATATCATAGAATACTGACAAATTATCAATCTTTGCATTAAATCTTTTAAATATTTGTGAGGATACATCCACAGATGTGTGTAATCCTTCTTTTTTTATATATCTTATAAGATCTATTGTCTTTTCGATTTCTTTTTTACTACTTGATATATTAAATGAGGTAAATACATTTGGTACCCCTAAATTTTTCGCCATTTGAATATATTTCATGTTCTTTTCATATGTATACTCATCGCTAGTATATACGGAAATACCGAGTTCCAAATCATTCCCTCCCTACCTTAAACTATTTTTAGTCTATCTTATATCTATAACAGATTATCTCTTATCTATAACAGATAATCTCTATCAACCAACAAATTAGTCTACAAAAATACCTAATCCCGCAACCAATATTTCTAACATTGAACTTGAATTATAATAAAATAAATTAATCTATATTTTTGATGCCCATATACAATTATGAAATACCCTTCTAAACCTCACTATATAATTATTATCTCTAGATGGATGAACCCTATTTGTAAGAAGGATTACATATATATCATTTTCTATATCAATCCATATGGAAGTACCAGTAAAACCTGTATGTCCAAATGCCTTAGACGATATTATATCTCCACCTGACGATATGCGTTCCTTATCTCCTTTTACACACCATCCCAAAGCTCTATCTTCATTGAGAGTATTTGTATAATTTTTTATCATAGTTCTAAATGTAACAGGTGAGAGAAATGTCCTGCCATCTATTTTTCCCCCGTTTATGAGCACAGTCCCAAACTTAATCATATCATCTATATTGGAAAATAAACCTGCATGTCCAGATACACCACCAAAAAATCTACCATTTTCATCATGACATTCCCCGATTACAACCTTGCCGCTAACCTTATCTATCTCTGTTGCAGCTACATTATCTGTAGTGGGATTAAAACACGTATGTAACATACCAAGAGGCATAAATACATATCTGCGACACAAGACATCTAAACTCTCCCCGCCTATTTGCTCTAATACATAACCAAGAACTATAAAACCTAGGTCACTGTATCTTACCTGTGCCCCAGGCAAATAATCAAGTTCCACATCTGATATATATCTTATTGCATCTTCATAATCACTACATAATTCATACAGGGGTAGATGACTTGGCAATCCCGACGTATGCGTCAATAGATGAAATAAAGTAATCCTTTCCTTTTCATCATTTTTAAACTCGGGGATATACTCAACTACCCTATCATGTAGGGTTATTAAGCCCTTCTCCAAAAATCTCATAGCTAACATGGTAGTTCCTACAACTTTAGTCAAAGACGCCAAATCATATAGAGTTTCCCTATCTAGTCCTAATACTTTGGGATATAAAGAGGCCTTACCAAATTGACATATCTTATACACCTTATCTTTGTTTCCCACAGCTGCAGTTGCACTAGGGAAATCCCCCTCTTTTACTCCCCTTTCTAATAATGCCAATGCATATTCCAATCTATTTTTATCTAACATATTAGCCATCCTTTTCTCCTAGAATGAAGATAAACTTCAATCACATCTATAAACGAACTAATACAACTAGTTAGGAGGCAATTGAAATCCCAATTGCCTCCTATCCAACTAAATATGATGACTTTTATTTAC
This sequence comes from Firmicutes bacterium UBA3920, assembly GCA_002386065.1. Taxonomy (GTDB): domain Bacteria; phylum Bacillota; class Clostridia; order Caldicoprobacterales; family Xylanivirgaceae; genus UBA3920. The sequence continues at coordinate 36,948 of DGES01000080.1, read as the reverse complement.
TTATCATCTGCCATGCTTCATTACCCTGGTCTAATATATCCTGTAACCCTACTGGTTTGAGTTTTTCATATTGATTATAAAATTCATCTATGGAAATTTCCCCTGTTATACACTGTGCCAACATGGCTTCTATCTGAGGGAAAACATCTCCCTGCTTTTCTGTATAGGCCTCAGTATTTAAAGTAGGTGTTGGAGTAAAGAAGTAATCTTCACCTACATACAGTGCATCATAGAAAAACTGCATAGGCTCTGGAAGTTCTTCATATTCCATTCCGCCTAGTGTTATCTGCATAAATGCATCTTCAGTAAATAGATGGGGGAATGGTGTAAGATTAAGCCCTGCTTTTCTGGCATTTTCAAAAGAATCAACATAAGGTGATTTCAATACAAGTCGAGAATCTTCACGTTCATGGTGCTCCCCTTCAATTCCATATGACATCAAATTAATTCCTTCTTCACTAAATACATAATTAAAGAATTTTACAATGTCTTCTGCTTTATCTTCTCCTGCTATGGTAATTGTAGCAGTAGGTGTAACCCTTACCCTAGATGGTATACCCTGTTTACCATTGGGACCTTGTATGGGTTTTACTCCAATCATTGCCGCATCAGGATCAATTTCTCGAAGAACCTCTGTAGTACGCCTTGTATTAGCTGCCCATGTCATTACAGAACCTGCTAAGTTTGCATCACATACTTTCTCTAGTCCTGGATTGTCAACAAATGTTCCCCGTGTAGCAAATTCCTTATCAAGTAATCCTTCCTTGTACATATAGCGCATTTCTTCTAAAAATGTCTTAAATTCAGGTAGTTCATACATAAGTGTATAATTACCATCAGCATCTTCTGTAAAACCAATTTTATTAGATACATTTATCCCAAAGGCTGGCAATAATCCATAGACATCCCCTGCATATGGTATCTCATTTGTAGGATCGCCATCACCATTGGCATCTTCATCTTTGAATGCATGCCATGCTTCTTTCCATTCATCCCATGTTTCAGGGACTTTGTCAATTCCTACTCTATCTAGCCAATCTTTGCGGATCTGCATAGCATAAGCAGGAGGAAAATCAAGGATAAATGGTATTGCATATATATTCCCATCTACTGCTTCACGCATATATGGATAATCTTCCTCTTCAAGGTAAGCCAAAATATTTTGCCCATGTTCCTTAAGAAGATCATCTAAGGGAATTATAGCGCCTTCATCTATCAATGTAGAAGTAGGTGCTTGAGCAATCATATCCGGTATGTCATCAGATGCTAACGTAACGGTTACTTTATCTTCATATTGCTCTACTGGATACCATCTAAACTCTATCTCTGTATTAGTCCTTCTCATCAATTCTTCAATTATTACATTTTCCTCTTCTGGATACTCTGGATGGTCTCCCCAAATATTACTCATATAGCTAAACTTTAAAGTTTCCTCAAATAGGGTGTCACCATTTGCCTCCCCTTCTTCGTCATCTCCCTTTTCTTTTGAGACATCTGGTGTGCCTTCTGGTGTTTTAATGTCAGAATCTTTTCCTGACGAGCAACCAGTAAATAGCGTTGCCAAGATCATAATAGCTAGCATTAACCCTACAATTCTCTTACTTATCTTGTTCATCTTAATTTATTCTCCTTTCACACTCTGTTATTTATTTAATGTAAGATCAACCCTTTACAGAGCCAATCATTACACCCTTAACAAAATACTGTTGAAGAAATGGATAGATTATAAGCATGGGTATCAATGATACGAAGATAACTGCATTTTGTATTTGTTGTGACACCACCATACTTCCATCTCCAGCATGAACAGCTGCATCAACTTCATATACCTTACCTGATGCCTCTAGTACAATATTGTGTAAAACCACTTGCAAAGTATATTTACTCCTATCATTTAAATACATCAAGGCCGGCAAAAAACTATTCCAATGACCAACTATAAACCATAGTGCTATAGTTGCCAATACAGGTTTTGACACTGGCAATACAATCTTGGTCATACATATAAAATCATTAGCTCCATCTAGTTTTGCCGATTCAATTAGCGATATGGGTATATTGACAAAGAAACTTCTCAGTACAATGATGTAATAAGCCGGAGCCAAAGATGTTAAAATTAATGCCCAATGTGAATTTAAAAGATTAAGCTCCCTTACAACCAAATAAGTAGGTATTAAACCACCACTAAACCACATTGTAAATAGAATCATAAAACTATATATTTTCTTTCCATAAAATCACCAAATGCCATAGGATATGCAGCAAGAGAACTCATTGCCAATCCTAATACACATCCAACAACTGCTACAAAAATAGTATTTCCATAAGATCTCCATATGTGTTTATTTGTAAATATATTTTCATATGCCTTAACTGTAAATTGTTTCGGGAAAAAACTCACTTCTCCTCTTAATACCGGTGCACTTCCACTCAATGAAATAGCTAATACATTTAATATCGGATAGAGGAATATAATTGCCAAAATACACATGAGTATTTTATTAAAGACATTAAAAATTCTTTCCCC
>DGES01000080.1:28642-34218 GCA_002386065.1 Firmicutes bacterium UBA3920 | reverse complement strand
AAACATATCAACTGCTGTTGCAAAACTATAATTGTTATTTACCATTCCCTTTTTATATACATATGTGGATAAAACCTCAGATACTGCAAGATTATGCGGATTTTGTAATAGATATACTTTCTCAAATCCTACCGACAATAACGTTCCCATCCTCAATATGAGCATAACTACTATTGTCCCTGCAATGCCAGGTATTGTTATATATAATGTTTGCTTAAAACGCCCAGCACCATCAATTACAGCTGCCTCATATAGCTCAGGATCTATACCTGACAATGCAGATAAATATATTATAGAACCCCATCCTACCTCTTGCCAAATACCTGATATAACCATTATAGGTCGAAAATACTTTGCCTCACCTAGAAAATAAATTGCTTCTTTGCCCATACTCTTAATAATGGAGTTAATCACTCCTATAGAAGGAGATAGAATGTTTTTAATCATGCTTACTACAACTACCATAGATAAAAAATGTGGCAAATAACTCACAGTTTGAACAGTTTTTTTAAATTTCCCATCCATAAGTTCATTTAATAACAATGCAAATATGATCGGCGCTGTAAAGCAAAATGCCAAACTTAAAATGTTTAAATATAATGTATTCCACATAATTTGTAAAAAATCAGGATTAGCCATAAAATTCTTAAAATGTTTTAAACCCACAAATTTACTACCTTCAAAACCCTTTAATATTTTAAAATCATAAAATGCAATTCGCAACCACAACATCGGCCAATACTTAAATAATAAATAATATATAACTACAGGCAAAATCATAAAATACATGCATCTATTTGCCCATATTTTTGATTTAACTTTTTTAAAATTTTCTTTGGGCCAACGTAATTTTTTTTCTCTCTTTACATCTGTCACTGCCATTTTGCCCCTTCCTTCCATATATTTTTGTTTTATATCTATAGTAGATAATCTCTATCATTCAATAAACTTATTCTGCTGAAAATTATTTAATCCCGTAATTAATTTTTTGACATTGAGCTTGGATTACAATAATTTACATTTTTGTCCATATTCTATAGCTTTTGCTACAAAACCATTTTCCTTCTCCAATAGCTTACATGCCATATCATAATCTGCTCCAGTTTCTATCATGACTATAGCTACCTTGGGATTTTTCTTGCTTAGATTAAAATACTTTTCTGCCTCTTCGTATGATACGCCTGTTGCTAACATTATAATCCTCTTGGATCTCTCTCTGAGTTTCTTGTTTTTGGGTTTTAAATCCACCATCAAATTCTTATATACCTTACCTAACTTAATCATGCTTGCCGTCGTTATCATATTGAGTATCATCTTTTGTGCTGTTCCTGCTTTTAGTCTAGTAGAACCCATTATAACTTCAGGACCAACAACTACATTTATGCTTATATCCACTATGTCATCCATCACAGATCTTTCATTACACGTTATAGAGGCTGTAAATGCACCTCGCTTTTTTGCTTCTTCCAGTGCACCTACTACATAAGGAGCCCTGCCACTCGCCGATAAGCCTATAACTGAATCAAGCTCCGTCACTTCTTTTTTTATAACATCTGCTGCACCTTCTTCTTTATAGTCTTCTATATCCTCTTGTGCAATATTAAACGCATCACTTCCTCCTGCCATTATACCTTGAACTAACTCTGGTTCTGTTCCAAATGTAGGAGGACATTCGGCTGCATCCAATATAGCTAACCTACCACTTGTACCTGCGCCGAAATATAATAATCTCCCACCTTTTTTCATTCTCTCAACTATATTGTCAACTGCAAGGGCAATTTTATCCAAACTCTTTTCTACTGCATATGCTACTTTCTTATCTTCCTCATTCATTATTTTCAGAATCTCTATAGTATCCATAGTATCAATATTTACACTTTTCTCATTTTGTTGCTCCGTTACTAAAGAATAAAGTATATCATCCATATATCAACATCCCCTGTCTTAAATTTTTCTAATAGAGGTAGCCCCACTAGTGTTCTCCAAATATTCAAATACCTCATCATATTTTTTGATTGCTACACTTACAAATAATATATCTATTAAATTTAATTGGGCTATCCTCGATGCCATAGCTCCCATCCTAAAAATAGCTTCCTGAGATGATACAAATAAATTTATATCAGCTACTTCTACTAAAGGTGATTTGCCTACCTTTGTTATACTGATAGTAGAAGCACTCCTCTCTTTTGCCGCCTTCAGCACATCAACTACTTCACTAGTAGTGCCCGAATATGAAATGCCTACTGCTACATCATCTTCCGATAGATTTGCTGCCGATGTAAGTTGCAAATGGTTATCCTGGTAATAATTACACGGTATGTTTATTCTCATAAATTTTGTCATGGCATCATATGCCACTATACCTGATGCACCCATACCACAGAAATCTATTCTCTTGGCATTTGACAATACATCCACAGCCCTCTCTAGCTCTTCTAAATCTGTCACATGTGAAGTCTGTTCAATTGCCTCTTTATTAAAATCTACAATTTTTTGTACAATATCGGCTATGGAATCTTCTCTATCTATACCGCCATCTAATGAACTGTGTTTTACAGCTAGTGATGCAGCTATCTTTACTTTCAGATCTTGAAAACCTTTTAAATTTAATGTCTTACAAAACCTTACTATGCTTGCCTCACTAGTATTACAAGCCGATGCCAATTCTGTTATTGTCATATCTACTATTTGCTCTGGGTTATCTAATATATATTGGGCTATCTTTTTTTCTGAAGGCCTAAATGAGTCTTTTAACTCAACAATGTTAAATAATATATTTCTCATATCAGTCAATCCTTTATTAAATTTATATGCATCTTGTGTATCTCGATTATAGCATATATGTAAATAGTTTTCAAGATATTTTATTAATTTTGTAAATAATTTTCATAAATCGATATAAAAAACTCCATATCACATATCTGCAATATGGAGGTGTGAGACTATTAATTCTTTCATATACTTTTTCAATCTTTTCTGCTTTTCTCTATCTCACTGAAAAATCTCTTTCTGTTTTGTCGAACTTGACGCTTAAGTTTTATACCATCTACTACATCTGGACCAAAAAATATTAAAAAGTTTATCACTGAAACTACAGCCGCCACCTTATATGGAACAGGTTCGAAAATTACACTATATGCTATGACTATCCAATCGATCCATGCTAAATATTTTACCTTTATGGGCAGTATAAAAAATAACATCACCTGAAAATCAGGATATAAATGGGCAAATGCCAAAAAGAGAGATAGATTTATATATGTTGGTGTTGCCCCTCCCTTAGTTATAAACGCAGCTATAGTAGTACCAATCATACCCAAAAAATAATACAAATTAAATCTGAAACTTCCCCACTCATTTTCCAAATTACTACCAATTATATAATAAAAATATAAAACAAACACTATGAATATAGGCGAGGCAGACGGAGGAATGAATATATACGTAACAAGTCGCCATATTTCGCCTTTAAGTACCAACGATGGATCTAGCATAAGCTTATCTATTATATTAACTCCCGGTATCATCATAAACATATATACAACTGCATTGAGTATCACAATATATGTCATAAGATTTTTTATTGCATAACGTCCAAACTTTCTCTCTAGTTTATCTATCCATTTCATATCGACACATCTCACATCCTTTTTTAGTATTTAAAATTGAAATCTGTTTTGCTTTATAATCTACATAATTCCTAAAAAATAGGATAGTAGCGCTGTCTATTAAAGCCATTATGAATAAAAAATTACATGCAACTAGATAATACCATATAAACATGTCATTTCCAATAGTGTAAAGCAATTTTATTCTACCAAATTGTAAAGAAGTCAAATATATACGGCTTGACCTCTGAAATTTAAATTTCACGTACCATATTAGTATTAACTATCAGATATAATTTTATGGAACTACAAAGCTAGTTGCCTTCATACATATAAAAGATTAAAGCAACTAGCTTATAAACAAGGCCATATAATCCCATCGATATTTTACAAGTTAATATCTATAAACTGCTTTGCAAAGTCTTCATCTAATGGGTTATTGTCTGAAAAGAGATCTGGATCAATACTTAACATATGAAATAGGAGTTTAGTCATGCTCACTGTATCACAAACACGTGCCTGTGCATCGCCAAATTGTCCTATATACATTACACCGCTCTTTAAAAATACATCTTCTACCTTCCAAAAATGATCAGACCATATCTTTCCACAGTGTCTTCGGGATGGTATAGAAATCTCTGTCCCATCAGAAAGCACTGTATATAACTGTTCATGGGTATCGGTCAATCTCCCTGGTATATCTATCCATTCCTCTACTCCATGTATAAAAGTATTCCGTGTTAAATCTACTCCAATAAGCATTATAGTCGCCTTTCTATCTAATAGTTTTCCCCATGATGAACCTCGGGCACATGGTGTATCAAAAAGTTCATTCCCCGCAATAAAATCTTCTGCATCCTTACCCAATGCAGCTACTGAATGGGTGGGATGTAGGGAACGCACAACTCCAGGCCTCTTTCGAAATAGTTCTGTAAGTATACCTACACAAGATGGAGAATCATCAACATAAAACCTAGGATTTTCAGCATTTATGTACGACCATGTATGAGTTGGAAGTACCAATAATCCTGGCTCCATATATTCAGATAAGGCATCTAATACAGTATCAGCTCCTCCTTCTACTTCCCCTATACTCTTCATAGACGAATGGACTAGTAGTGTACCATTTCTATCAATACTTAATTTTTTTAGATCATCTAAAAGACTTTTTTTAGTATGCATATTGCTCTATCTATATCCTTTCTTTTACAATATTTTTTCCAAAAAAAATTCTTAAAACATTTATATAGATATTATACATGAAAACTCTAAAAATAAAAGTGCAAAACAGGATGGGATCTTCTTTTGGATTCTATTGGATTTTTGTATCTAAATCCCTACGTTAATTTTACGCTAACTTTTAAAAAAAGATGATACAATGTAAAATAAAGCAATTATCTAAATTCACCAATATGCATCAATACAACAATCATCATACTTTAATGATATTATCTATGCTTTTCTTTTAAATAATGAAGACCCTATTCCATATAATATAATACTGATTAATATGATTTTAACGCTAATAGACAAAACAACCTCTTTATCTAATGCCATGTAATTTGGTATATAATAATTCAACCTACCTAAAATATTTCCTTCTGTAAAATAAACACTGACAAGCAATGAGATAATTACAAAGATTGTCCATCCAGTATCTTTTGTTATATTTAAAGCTAAAAAAGATATGGAATTGTATAATAAGGCTTGCATTAATATTATTTGTAATACCATTTTATATTCAATATATCCAATAACTTTCATTGAAAGTATCAATATTATAAAGGACAACAAAATATACACTACAAAACATATTAAGTTTTTAAACAATCCCAACCTGTTTTTAGAAATATTATAAGTATAATATAACTCACCACATTCTTCACACACATATTCAGATAAGCTGAAAATAGACCACCAGCCTCCAAATAATGGGATAATATTCTGAAATACAGAAAATGATAG
>DGES01000080.1:26478-28343 GCA_002386065.1 Firmicutes bacterium UBA3920 | reverse complement strand
GTATAAAAGTATAAATCCTCTAATTCAGGCTGCATAAATATTGTATCTTTAGGTAAATCATCTCCAACAACCTTCAATTCTACATAGTCTTTTGTACTTGAAAGGACAGAGCATAAATACTTACTTTCATAGGAAGCTAATTCCTGTGGTCTTATTTTTATAGTTCCAACTTTCCCTACCATACTATCTATCAACTTACCAGTATCCCCTTTTAGTATTATGGATCCTTGATTAAAAAAAGCAATGGAATCACAGAGTATTTCTATATCCTCCACTATATGAGATGAAATAATAATATCCACATCAGTTGCTAACTTTTGTAATAAATTCCTAAATCTAACCCTTTCCTTCGGATCTAGTCCAGCAGTTGGCTCATCTACTATTAATAGATCTGGATCACCAATTAGTGCTTGGGCGATTCCAACTCTTCGTAACATCCCACCTGATAGGTTTTTAATCTTTTTATTTTTCTCTTTTTCAAGATGAACATCTACTAGAATTTTTTCTATAATTTCATTTTGATTTCCCTTGGCATTTTTCAAGATAAATACATATTCCAATGCTTCTTTCACTGTTAAATTATGAAAAAGCGAAAAGTTTTGGGGTAGATAGCCAATATTTAACCCTTTGGTATTATTTAAATCTTCTCCTTTATAATAAATGTCACCTTCATATTCTAAAAGCCCTACTATACAGCGCATTAAAGTAGTTTTACCTGCCCCATTCGGGCCCAAAAATCCAAATATACCACTCTCTATATCTACAGATAACTCGTCTAGCACCTTTTTCTTACCATAATACTTAGTAAGTTTTGATATTTGGATAACAACCATCTATCTCACCTTCCTTTTATTAGTTCTTTTAATTCTTTTACTAGATTCCACTTTTCATCTAATGTCATATCTTTAATATCATCATCAACGAACATATCCCCATCTATTATGTTATATTTCTCCATATACCATGATAAAAACACATCTAAATATCTTTTATTATCCTCATTTTGTAACATAAGGAGTTCAGGGTTTGATAAAACTAAACAAGCCAAAGATTCCTCCAGAATATATTGTTCTAGGTAGGTATATTTGTTAGTTGTTAGACTAGTATATAGTATTTTTCCTGTTTTCATAGTTTGCGTTTCACGCCCGCAAAGGAGCCCAGTTTTGATCGGAACAAAGCAAGCTATCTCTATTGGCTGAAACTCTAATTCCAATATGTTAGATAATATCTCTAGTTGCTCATTAAAGCTTTCCGTCAAATCTATGGCTTCTTCTAGTTTCACATCATCTGTATAAATTATCCTTAGTGAATCATTTGTAAATTCATTAACATACCCTCCTATGAGCATTAATCCTTCGTTACTAGTACCTATAAAACTATCTTCATCCACACTGTCAAGATTAGAATATATCTTTCTTTTACTTAGTACTTCAATTTCATAATCAATATCTGAATTATGTACTAAGGGAATTACATTTAAATGTTCATTTATGATTGCCATCACATTATTGTCCCCAGGGTATGGAAGGAATGCATAGTAGTTGGGTAATAGAGTTGCTTTTTCTCCAGCAAAAAAATACTGTGAACTCATTCCTTTATAGTCTATTGACAATTGAATAGTAGAATTCTCATCATATTCCCTATCTAATTTAATAGTGAATACATCCCTCTCTTGTTCCCACTCACATTCTTCTTCATCAAGAAGTATATTATCAATTTTAAATCCGTGGTACAAAGTCATGACAATTTCATCTGTTGGTTCCATAATGTCTAAAATAATATCTCCCGAAAACGAAAAATGATTCCTTAAATCAATTTTCCCCTTAACTTTTTTAATCTTATAACTATCTATTGTATTGTATTCT
>DGES01000080.1:11729-26353 GCA_002386065.1 Firmicutes bacterium UBA3920 | reverse complement strand
CTATTGTATTGTATTCTTTGGTATTTGTTGTATAGTATAAATAATCTTGTACATCTTTTCCGTAGTTATCAGTAGTTCCAGATTTATATACGAATGTTGGTTTTAAGTATATTATTGTATTAATCCCGATTAATAATGTTACAATAATCAATGCCTTAGAAGCACTTTTCTTGAATTTTGCTGTTTCATATTTTTTAAATTTAACTGCTATAAAATATAATGCCAAAATTACAAACAATATCACTACATGATGCATATATCTTTTGCTTTCTATTTCAAAACCATAAAGGTAGTTCATCCCTACATATGGATTATATTGACCTAAATTTATCCATACAAAAAAAGATTTCAACCAAATAGGATCTATATTTAACAGTGCACATATTTGCTCAAAAATTCCTACTCCTAAAGGTCCAATACTTGCCCCCACTATTAGTAAGACAAAGTAAGCTAATTTACTAGTTATAATTGCTGATGTTAGCATACCTAGAGTTGCAGAAATCATGGAACTTAATAAGAAATATAATAATATGTATTGTATACTCTCTACTATAAGCCATGATGGTGATTGATATATCTTGCCTAAAATGATAACTTCCAATATTAGAACCAAATTTATCATAATACAATAAATCCATAAGGCAATTATTTTTCCAATACTCTCTGCGAATGAATTATCCATTTTCTTTATTATCTGATCATATCCATGGTTTTTGTCTCTGATTCCTACTTGATAACCCATGAATAAAAATCCAAAAATTAATGTTTGTACCACATATGCAGATAAAGTAATTTCAGCAAGACCCCTTTGAGTTGAGAAAAAAAGAAAAAACATACTTATAGGCAAAATAATATAGAAGATTTTTTGGCGTAATATTTGTAATAGTTCATATTTGACTGTACTTTTTATTTTTTTCACTTTAACACCTGCTTTCTTTCAAACCATAGGACTCACCCATATAAAAATATAAGCGAGTCCTATGGTTTTGCCCAAATTTTTGTGTCAAATAATATTGTTATATTGTCAAATTATTAATCTATATGTATATTTGTGTCTGCTCATTTGTGTCTGTTCATTTGTGCTTGTCTAATTATTTATATAATAACACTGTATTCAAAAATATGCAACTTTTTCAAGTAATGGCCGATAGTGTCAATTTACTGTAGGGAAAAGAAGAGTATAAATATCCTGTACCAGATAAATAGTCGCTTAAATCTTTCTGTACTACAATATTTGTCATATATCAAACCTCCTCTACCTATATTAACCTTCATAGGCATTTGAGGTATACAAAAATACAAAATCAAAATAGCCTTTTTACGCAATACAAAAAAGGACCTCCTACGAAGTCCCTTCTTGTCATAACTATAACTCTATTTCATTTTCTAGTATTTTAACTAAAAGTTTTACACCATTTTCAAGATCTTTTTCATCCACCATCTCATTTGCACTGTGGACATATCTACAGGGTATGGACACTGCACCTGAGGGGATACCTTCTCTTGTAAGATGTATAGCCCCAGCATCAGTTCCTCCCCACTCTAATACTTCTATCTGATAGGGAATGTCAATATCCTCTGCCCTATCTATCATGAGGTCCTTAACCTTAGGATGGCATATCACCGATCCATCTTTCACCTTTATGGCAGGTCCTGCACCTAACTTGACTGCCATAGTACGAGCCTTAGGTGTATCACCGGTAGATGTGACATCAACTGCAATACCCACATCAGGATTTATAGCATAAGCTGATGTTTTAGCTCCTCTAAGTCCTACTTCCTCTTGTACAGTAAAGACAAAGTACGCATCATTTTTACAATCTTTAAGTTCTTTTATTGTCTTTATTAAGAGGGCACAACCTGCCCTGTTGTCCATTGCCCCTCCTATATATCGTCCATTGCTCTCAGCTAATGGGGAATAGTATACTGCAACATCACCTATGGAAACCTTTTCAGTTGCTTCCTCACGATCAGATGCACCAATATCTATATACATTCTATTTAACTTTATATCCTTTATATTCTCAATTTCTTCCTCATAACTTACAGTACCCATGATGCCATTTTTAAATATAACCCTTCCATTTATGGTATTTAGAACGCTTATTCCACCTACATTGGAAAATCTCAAAAATCCGTTATCATCTATATGGGTTACAATGAGTCCAATCTGATCCATATGGGCAGAAAGCATAACCTTTTTACCTTGTCCATTGCCCTTTTTATAAGCTATAAGATTACCCATTACATCTATATCTATCTCATCCACATATTCATGCATTTCCTCTTCTATCACTCTTCTTATTTCTTCTTCATTACCCGATGGCCCATATGTTTCAGTAAGTTTTTTAAGAAGATCCTTCATATCATTCACACCCTTTCACAAATTCTTTAACCAATTCTATAGTATTTTTAAAGTCAGATTTATCCATTACAGACGAAGGGGAGTGGATATATCTACATGGCACAGATACCACACAGGTAGCTACACCTTCCTTAGATGTATGTATCATACCTGCGTCATTGCCCCCAGTAGTTCCCTTCTTTAATTGATAGGGTATACCTTTTGCATCCCCTAGAGCCTTTAACATATCTACTAATTTCTTATTAGAAATTGAGCTCCCATCCATTATTGTGATGGCAGGACCACTTCCCATTATTGTGGAATACATGTGCTCATCTACCCCTGAAACATCAGAGCATGTTGTACCTTCTACCACCATTGCGATATCGGGCTCTACATGATAGGCAGCAACGCCGGCGCCTCTAAGCCCTACTTCTTCCTGTACAGTAAAGCATGCATATACATCATACTCATATTCTTCCTTTAGTACCTCTATAAGTACTGCGCAGCCTACTCTGTCATCTAAGGCCTTAGCTTTTATTTTATTCTCACCAAACTCGACCATCTTACTATCAAATATAGCATAATCACCTAATTTTACTAGTTTTGCAGCCTCTTCTTTAGAATTTGCACCAATATCTATATACATCTGTTCTACCTTAACTGCATTCTTTCTCTCATTAGGCTCCTGAAGATGGATTGCCTTTATACCAAGGACACCTGGTATCCTATTCTTACCTATATGTACTCTCTTAGATATGAGTATTCTAGGGTCTATTCCTCCTACAGGTCTAAACTTAAGCATCCCATTCTCACTTATAGAAGTTATTATAAACCCCACTTCATCCATATGGGCACATAACATTATTCGCTTTTTATTGTCAGGACTCTTACCCTTTTTATAGGCTATGAGATTACCTATGCCGTCTGTATAAACTTTATCTACCAAAGGAGATATCTCGCCCTTTATAATATCCCGCACTTCATCTTCATTGCCAGATACACCTCTTGCCTCTGTCAATTTTCTCAGTAGCTCAACCATTCTCGCCATCCCTCCTCCATTGACGCTATGAAAAAAGCTATAATCCTGCCTGCCTTTTCTATATTATCCATATTCAAAGTCTCTACTGTGGTATGCATATATCTCAAGGGAATCTCCATAAGTAAAGTGGGGATACCATCTCGTATTATCTGCATAGCCCTTGCATCAGTCCCCGTAGGACCAGGGGCTACCTCTAACTGATACTGCAAACTATAATCTTCTGCTACATCTATAAGTTGCTGACTTAACTTAGGATGTAAATTAGGACCTATGCATATAACCGGTCCCTTATTCATTTCATTTGTCTCTTCTTTAGGTGAATCAGGTGTATCACCATGGGTTACATCTATGGCAACACCTATATCTGGATTTACACCATACGTACTTATGGTAGCTCCTCTAACACCTACCTCTTCTTGAACTGTAGCAACAAAAAATACGTCAGCATTAAAGTTTAACTTATCTAATTCTTTCATAGTCTCTAACATCACCGCTACACTGGCTCTATCATCTAATGATTTGCCATTTACAAAATTATTTTGCATAGAGACTAAAGGGCTTTTAAAGGTAATTATATCACCCACCCTCACAAGCTCTTTTACCTTTTGAGGAGGTAAACCTAGATCTATTGTCATATCCTCTATCTTAACTGCCGTGCCTCTCTCTCCACGTTCTTGAAGATGTGGAGGCTTTGCACCTATTACGCCAAATAGTGGCTCTCTACCATATACTATGACTTCTTGTGATAATAAAATACGTTGGTCTACCCCTCCAATAGTTGTAAACTTTATAAATCCTTTGTCATCTATATCCTTTACCATGAGACCTATTTCGTCTATATGTGCTGCTAACATTATTTTAGGCTTATCTTCTATAGTTCCACGAGTCTTTCTACCATATACATTGTAAAAATCATCTATGCATACATCATCACAATATCCTTTAAATACCTCTGAAACTTCCTTAGATACCTCTTTTTCGTATCCAGATACACCTGGAATATCTATAAGTCTTGCTAAAAAATCTTTACTCTCCACACTATCACCTTCCTCGCATCCATATTTAAAGTTCACAACTATCCTTAGTAAGTATCACAATGGAACCTCCATCCTTAACCAAGGATCTAGCTTTTTTAAGTGCCTTATAGTGATCAATCTCGTTATGAATATTGGCATCTTGCATATTTTGAACTATTGCAAATGCTCCGTCAACATAATTGTATCTATCTCTATAATCTGAAGTCATTATGCAATGTCGACTAAATTCATTCAATGCTCTCCCCACTTCCCCATATTCAGATGTGTTTTCACAAGAGGAAACGCATAATATAGTGCTCCTATTATCATACCCACTCTCAAGGTGTATATCCTCCAATATTTCAGGTATATCTCTTGGTCTTGAGTAATTATGTACCTGTATATGGATGGGATTTGTTATATCTGCATCTACATTATATTGTACATTTTCAAAATGCTCTAATTGTTCAAGGCCTTCTTCAATATGAGAAAAATCTATTCCCTCTGTGATACACCATCCAATAGCTGCCATTGCATTATATACATTGTGAAGGCCTGGCAAAGCTAAGGTAAACTCCCTGTTACCCATGGGTGTACATATTGTAAAGTTACTGCCATCTGGCATCAATGTAATATTTTTGGCTGTAACATTATAGTTGCCATATATACCATATCCCACTATATTTCCACTGGTAAGTTCATTGGCATGGTAGTCATCCATATTTACTATTATAGGACATTTTATATGTTTTAGGTGATCTATCAATGTCTTACGAATTTCAAGATAGTGATAATCCATCTCCCGATTCTTAAAATAGGTATATAAATCCGTGTAGATCAGGCTATCAAACCATATATGCCTGAGCCTCTCCTCTACTATGGCAGTATAAGAACACTCCACTATACCCCTCTCTATACCTCGAGCTATCGCCTCATTTAAAAATTCCATAAATACTACAGGGTTTAAAATATCCTCATGTATATATGGAGGATCATCACCTAATCTACATGATGACGTATCTATCATGACCGTTGGAATACCTGCAGACTTAAGTATAGAACGTATCATATTGCCTATAGTTGTCTTTCCGTGGCTCCCAGTAATTCCTATCATATCTATGTTCTGAGATGGATTTTGGTAGAAATTTTTACTAATAGCAGATAAAAACCTCTTCACATTATATGTCTTTATAAAAGTTATGTCATAAGGTAACACCTCATAGTCCTTACCTATACATATAGCTACTGCACCTCGAGCTATAGCTTTTTTTATACTTTCTTCATAGGACATCTT
Organism: Firmicutes bacterium UBA3920; assembly: GCA_002386065.1. Classification (GTDB taxonomy): domain Bacteria; phylum Bacillota; class Clostridia; order Caldicoprobacterales; family Xylanivirgaceae; genus UBA3920. The sequence continues at coordinate 20,657 of DGES01000080.1, read as the reverse complement.
CTCCCTATCACACATATATATATATAGATCATTTGGCCTTATATCATCTGTCTCTACTGCCAACCCCTCTATGAAAATCTCCCTAGAACCACATATTTCAAATATTGGGGTACCAGCTAACAACTCCCTAAGTAACATCTTTTCACCCTTCTCATTCTCATAGTGATTATTTCGTCAAATAGTCAACTGTCGTATCTATGGCTTCTTTTTCCCATTCAAATTTATTAAATGTATGATCTGCTCCCTCTACTATATGCAGTTTCGCCTGGCTGCCATAAATATCTAAATATTTGTGGGACGCAGACAGGGGAACGGATTGATCTCTATCACCATGTACAATAAGCACTTCTCCATCATAAGAAGAGGCTAGAGCATATATATCAAGCGACATAAGGTCCTCTACAAAACCTCTACCAAGGAGAAAGCCACCTAAATCATAATGCTCAAAATCATGTTCAATCGCTTTTTCTTTTTTGAGTTCATCCAATCTATATTTGATAAGCTCCGGCATATTACCAGCTGGTGCCCATAGACATAGTCGTTCAATATCATCACTGTGTTGCCCTGCTAATATACTGGCAACAGCACCACCCATGCTAAGTCCTAATACATATAGTCTATCCTTATCCACCCATTCAAGTGACTTAGCAAATTCTAAAATCTTTTTTGCATCTTCTACTTCACCAGATAGTGTCATATCTACAAAATCGCCATCGCTCTCACCACTACCTAAAAAGTCAAACCGCAAACTTGCAATTCCTACCTCTTCAAGTCGTCTAGATAATTTGACAAAAATAAAATGGGACTCCATCTTATGTCCTGTAAAGCCATGAAACATGATAACTAACGGAAGCTTTCCCTCAATATTATCTGGCCTATGGAGCATCCCACGAATTGTCATACCTTCCCTCTCTATCTCTACAGCCTTTTGCACGATCAATTCCCCTTTCCTGAATGAAATTTCACTATAATTTTATCACAGTCAATAATATTAAACAACCGCAATGAAAACCTAGTGTGTGTCAAGTTTTTATCGGCACCTTTTTCTTCCAGAAAATCAATCGCTATAAAATTTAAGAAAAATATCTTAAATTTTACCATTTAGTTAGACATACTATTCCCTTCTTCGTCCAGCTAAATATCAATCTTATGAGTCACTTTAATACAAAACTCCTCCAACTGTGCATTTATTGTTTTAATAAACTAGCTTTGTTTTTTTGTTAAATTTATAAAATTTGTATTGCGTAATGTTTCGTAATGTGGTACAATGTAAAAGATTGGAGGAATTGTTATTATGAGACTATCGCTTTCAAAATCTAAAAACGCTACTTCTCTTTATATAATAAAAGATATTGTTGAAAATAATAAACGAACTACTATTGAATGGATAAGATCCTATTGAATGGGCTAAAAAGTATGTTAAAGAGCTTAACGAAAAGGAAAAACAAGAAAAGCGTGAGGTCATCGTTAAATATTCACAGGCCAAAACTATTAAAAAGGATATTCAGTTAACAATAGTTTAAAGATTTCTAAAAGAAATACGGGCGTTCTTTATTATGATTGTACTAACTATTTTTTTGAAATTGAGCAGGAAAATGGGTTAAAGCAGTATGGTATTTCTAAAGAACATAGGCCAAATCCAATTGTTCAAATGGGGCTTTTTATGGATGGTAATGGTATTCCGTTATCTTTTAGCATTAATAAAGGTAATACTAATGAGCAAGTTACCCTTACACCTTTGGAAAAACAGATTCTTTCTGATTTCAATCTTTCTAAATTTGTTGTATGTACAGATGCCGGTCTTGCTTCTACTGATAATCGAAAATTTAATGATAAAAATAAAAGAGCTTTTATCACAACTCAATCTATTAAAAAGTTAAAAAAACATATTAGAGAATGGGCACTTGATCCAGGTGGATGGAATCTTAGTGATGATATAAAAGGTTATGATATCTCTGAACTTGATGAAGAAAAATATGAAGATAAGATTTTTTACAAAGAACGTTGGATTAAAGAAGATGACTTTGAACAAAAATTAATTGTCACTTATTCTATCAAATATAGAAACTATCAACGTCAGATTCGAAACAGTCAAATTGAACGAGCTCAAAAAACAATTGATACTAATCCTACAAAATTAAAGAGGGACAACCAAAATGATTACAAAAGGTTTCTTAAAAAGACACACTATACTTATGACGGTGAAATTGCTAAAAAAGAAATATTTAATATTGATACAGAACTTATTAAAAAAGAAGAAGCCTTTGACGGTTTTTATGCTGTATGTACCAATCTTGAAGATAATGCTTCTGAAATTATAAAAATTAACAAAAGACGATGGGAAATAGAAGAATGTTTTAGAATTATGAAAAGTGAATTTAAAGCAAGGCCTGTATATTTAAGTCGAGACGATAGAATAGAAGCACATTATATGACTTGTTTTATTTCACTAATTATATACCGTATTCTTGAAAAAAAGCTTGGAGAAAAATATACATGTCATGAAATTCTTACAAAGCTTAAGGAGATGAATTTTTATAACGTAAAAGGAGAAGGTTATATTCCAACTTATACCCGTGATGATTTAACAGATGATTTACATGAAACATTTGGTTTTAGAACTGGTTATCAAATTGTGTCTACACAGCAGATGAAAAAAAATTTTAAGTCAACAAAAAAAATAAAACATTACGCAATTTTATAATCACACTAAAAAGCTTGCAACCCAATGTTTATAAGGGTTATTAGGCTTTTTAGCTTTTTGAACTGTCAAAGATGGGATTATATGCTATTCCTTAGCTTTTATCAACAAAAAACGAAGGTCACGTCAGCCGAAACTGTGTGACCTCATAATTGAATTACTATTCTACTTCAAATATAATGCTATATAAGTAATTATCTCCATTATTCTTGTTGTATTCAGTAATGTACTCAAAAGCTCTTTTCCTACTCTCTTGCACAACACTTTCACTAATTGACTTATTTGAATACCAGCTATCATACGTTGACTCAATTTCATTATCACTGTATGCATAGACATCTCCACCAAGAATTGTGTGTCCTTTTTTAGCTAAATAATCAATTATTTTTAAAGCATCTTGACTTTTCCAAGCTATTTCAGATATACCTATATCCTCAAGGCTTTTACCAACACTCAGAAATTCCGTCGGTAAGAAACTATATTTATTATCATTCACACATTACACCTTCCTTTGCTATTTATTTGGTTTAAATAACCTATTATTACATATTACTCCATCAGGCTCAATAATATATTCAAATATACCTTCTTTGCCTTTGTAACTTCCTGATATTTCAACCTTTGTCCTAACTATTTTATCTCCGCCAGTAATTTGAGCAACCTTACCGTTAGCCCCAAAACCTTCAACACTTTCTGGGAAACTATGATAGTCACCTTGTTTCATTTGTGCCTTTACTTTATCTGTAAACTTAATATTCTCTAACGGATTAGTCTTACTCGTTCCCTCAATAACATCATCTACAGCCTGTGAGCCTCCCCCAGTTCCTTTATAGTTATGTACCAATACCCCAAAGGGAGCCAACAAAATATGAGTCAAAATCTTCTACTTCTAGATTATATACGGTGATCGGTTCACTGAACTGTTCATATTCCCATTTTAATACAATGGTGATACTTCCGTCAAGAGTATATATTTCATCTCCGATTTCTATATCTCCGGCTGCTGTCCAGCCCTTACCTATGACATAGAAGGGATGGTTTGAGGTGGTGTCAATTATACCAGTTGATGTATACAGGTCTGGACTTCGTCAATCCGTTTCTGTCCGTCCTCCACTGATACCAAGGTCTCTCCGGTAAAGCAGGATTCATATAGGAATGCCCCATAATCATTATCTGCAGCGTTCGAAGTGTACCTAGCGCAGTATCTCCTTCTTGGAAGGCTTGCTCTATACTCTATTATAAGGTAAAGTATCCTGTCGGGTCGCTGTTCATGACTGGATTGGCGTCAGCATACAGATATTTATGCAGACTTTAGGTGTAGTTTGCCTTTTGCCCAGAACCTTCTTGACTTATTAAATTCCCGTTCTCGTCATAGGCATAGATAATGTCATTTTCTGTCACAATCACTCCTAGCCTTGCAGAAGCAGGAACCATTCTTATAAATCTAGTGCAGTGTCGTGACCGAAACATTTGCCTCTGTATATTTTAATGCTACTTCCATAATTACATTTTTTATGTTACTTCTCACCTCATGTTGTGCCGGAAAAATAAATAGAGCCCGGCAAATAGTTTTTTAAGACTATCTGCCAGACTCTATCAGTGATACATTCGCTCCCTTTGTGACTCTGTACCAGATTTATTCACTTTTCATCACCCTTTTCTCTGCTCTTTTGACAATTGATTTTCACTTATTTTCTATTCTAAGCACTACATAATTCTTGCACCTTGGACACTTAATCCTTGCTACAACATACTCAGCATCCATTAATCGTTGCCCACAATGAGGACATCTTACAACAACCTCATAGCTTGCATTCTTACTTTCCTTTAGTAAGCTAGTCAAAGCCATCCTCTCCTTCCCAGAAAGCCAAACCTTCTTCTAAGGCTTCTTCCTTTTGCTTTGGAACGTATGTGTATATGTGTTTGAAATCGTTATAGAATTCTTCTTCCTTCTCAGTCAGAATATGACCACTCTTTAACTTCTCCTGCAAATCTTCAAACCTTTCCTTGGTTGCTTCATCATAAGTCTGCTTATAAACTATTTCATAAAGTTCCTTTGCTCCGATGGTCTCATCTCCTACCTGCATGAATTCATCTAGCACTCTGGAGTAACCATCCCAAGCTTTTGACCTAGCAGCGTCCTGTGCCCACAGTTTCACCATCGTGTTTTGAATTGCAATAGACATTGGAACTTTACATCTTTGACTATACTGCTCTAGCTTACGATAGAACGACACATCAAAACCACGAATGATATCGATTGCTTTTAATATCATCTCATTCCGAGACATACCAAGGCTTTTGCAGCTGCATCCATTTCCTCCGATGTGGCACTATCTCTTGTGGGACGTATGTTAATTAAATCTGCCATGGATATTACCTCCTTTAGTTTTATTATTATGATTATAATACATACTTTATTTTACTATTTGTAAATACCTATTTTAATATTTAGTATATTTTATTTGTGAGGTAACAAAAAAGCCATAACACCTTATTGGCTATGTGTAGACTGGTATTTTATCCACATAAGCTATATGGTGTTATGGCTTTATTCTATGTTACATATTACCTATACGATTACTTAAACTGTTTCTTCCTACAATACATTAAAACATATTCATTAATATCAATTCCATTGTTTTGAAATCTTCCGCCTCGACCTTGTTTTAATTCAGTATTAGCAATATATTCAGCATCGGTATACTTATTCATATTAATATAAGCCAGCATTTTAAGTAGCATCTCATCCATTATTCCGACTTGTTTTAAAATAAATAAATCGAAATTACCATAATCAGATAATATTTTCTCTATGAATAATTTACTCTCAGTAATAAATTCATTAATTGCTTCCATACATACCTGTTCCACTTCACTTATGTTTGTTATTGTATATGTTTTTTCATCCCACTGTATAGAGGGTGCAGTATATGCACCATTTACTCTGAAGCTATCTTTCTGCAAGGAGTTCTCTTTCATATCGAAAACTTCCCAAAATATATTATCATAGTAATATAGCTTAATATTGTACCTAAGAGTTAATTTATATTGATTATCACTAAACCGAACAAAGTATATCGCACTTATAAGATAATCACCTAACTTTTTATAAATACAATTTGATACTATTTTACAATCCGCTCGATTTATATTTTGTTTCATTACGTATTTTACAGCCTTCTCAATCTCTTTTAAAATTTCCTTTTGCCCTTTTGTCATCTTATCACACCTCATAACTTATACAACTATTGTTTCTAATGTAATATTTTTTTCAGAAAGCTGTTCGTTAACTCTATCAATAAACTTCGAGCAATTTAAGGTCATTTCATATTTAAAGTGGATTTCAATACAATAAAACCCAAATTGTTTTTTTGGATATACCTCCTTGTACTGCTCAGTTTCCAAAAAATTAATATAAGCATTAATCTTATTTTGCAAAATAATTAAATGTTCATATTCATTTGTCCAATCAAGATGGTCAGTAATAAGTAATATAAGTTTTTCTCCTTCTTTGCTTATTCCTATGCCATCTACCTTGTTTTCATCAACTACTGACATTGTTACTCCTTCCATCACTTAAATTACTTTATTTGCGGCCTAATTATTTTTACCTCAGTTCCAGAAGGTATTTGATAGCCTCCAGTAAATATACCCTTTCCTTTGCCAACAACAGTGCCACCGCCACTATATAACTCTGGGAATGCAATTCTTTGGTTTGGTGTTAATGGTGCTGTAGCCGATGATTTAAACTCATTTATAACAACATTTCCATTTGCATCTAACCCAATTGCATCAACACGTGTTTTTGTTCCACTAGAAGTCTTAATTGTAATTTGCTCTGCTGCACTCGTATTGTTACTGCTAAAATTAGAAAATTCCTGTTGCTCAAAAACTTTCCCTTGTGAACGATTCTTAGCTAATACATCAGCCTGTGAGCCTCCCTCAGTTCCTTTATAGTTATGTACCAGTACCCCACGGGAGCCAACAAAATATGAGTTAAAATCTTCTACTTCTAGATTATATACAGTTATGGATTCACTGAGCTGTTCATATTCCCATTTTAATACAATAGTTATACTTCCGTCAAGAGTATATATTTCATCTCCGATTTCTATATCTCCGGCTGCTACCCAGCCCTTACCTATGACATAGAAGGGATGGTTTGATGTGGTGTCAATTATACCAGTTGATGTATACAGGTGCAGAAGTTTTGTCGTCTCTTTTTCATATACTCTGGTTACCTTCTTTAGTTCCAGTTCCTCTGACTCTATGTTGTAGGCCCAAACATAATCCCCTACTTGGACTTCGTCAATCCGTTTCTGTCCGTCCTCCACTGATACCAAGGTCTCTCCGGTAAAGCAGGATTCATATAGGGATGACCCCATAATCATTATCTGCAGCGTTCGAAGTGTACCTAGTGCAGTATCTCCTTCTTGAAAGGCTTGCTCTATACTCTTATACTGATTTATAAAACCAAATGTTATGACGATCTTACTTAAGGTAGGGCCAATTCCTTTAATCATGCACATCTTATTCAGGAACAAACCTGATATTGCTCCTCTAGAGAGGGCACTAAAGATTTCTTCTGCAGATTTTCCTCCTTGTAGCATACGACTGATTTGAACACTGGTATCTACCACTGTAATCATGAAATCCAAAATATTCAGCGCAAACTTTATATTCGGTTGAGCAATATTTGCAAGTATTCCCTGGATTCCCATAGATACATTCATCTCAGACAAGGTGAAGTATCCTGTCGGGTCGCTGTTCATGATTGGATTGGCATCAGCATACAGATATTTATGCAGACTTACCGGGTCAAATATAGAGCCTTGGTATGCATCCATCGTAATAAATGTTCCGGTAGATGGATTCATGTATCTTGCTCTAAGGTAATAGAAACCAGTATTAGCATCATATTGCTCTCCATAGAAGAGAAAATCGTTCCTTGTATCACCCGTTCTGTTAATCAGGTTACCAAAGGCATCATAGGTATAGGTGTCCGTTATTGTGCCTTCTTCATTAGCTAGCATGCGAACCGAGCCATGTCCGTCATAGAGGTAATAGTAGGTTTCATCCGCGCGGTGTAGGCTAATTAGTTCTTCTCCCCTGGTATAAAAGGTCATAAGGTTGCCAGATTCATCGGTTTCTGCTAGAACTTGGGAGATCAGACCATTGGTATCTACTAGATATTTTGTTTCGCCCGCTCCTGTAATCTTAGCAATACGGTTACCTGCCCAGTCATATCTGTACTCTTCGATTACCACATCTTGACCACTTTGGACTGTAGCACGTATTAGTCGATTAAATACATCATAGGTGTAGTTTGCCTTTTGCCCAGAACCTTCTTGACTTATTAAATTCCCGTTCTCGTCATAGGTATAGATAATGTCATTTTCTGATACTAACTGGTTTAATTCATTATATAGATAAGTTGTGAGTTGCCCATTTTCTGTCTTAGTCAGGCGATTTCCTACTGCATCATAGGTATAGGAAATAGTGGTTATCATGTCCCCTTCTGTAATAACTTCCTTGCACAATCGGTAGAGAGCATCATATTCATATTCCACAATGCGATCTGTTTCCTCCACCTTTAGACGCTCTCCCGCCGGTCCAAGTCTATAGGCATAGCTTGCAATCAGGCCGGTGTCCTTATCTATGGTTTCTTCCTTAATGAGTCGGTTTACACTGTCATACTCATAGGTCATCACCATTCCATTGGCATAGCGTACTGCACTACGATTTCCATTCTCATCATATTCATACACGGTTGCTAATCCATCATGTCCCACAACTCTTACTAGACGATCTAAGATATCATATGAATATAATGTGCTACCATAAGGTGTCTCCACCTTAGTCAACCGACAAGCTTCGTCATATTCATAGTGGATTATGGAACCATCTGGATATATAATATCCGTCAGACCATTCATTATGTCATAGGTATACTCTGTGGTGCCATTTTTATCTATTACCGATGAAAGCATTCCATCTACTGTATATGTGTAACAGATAGTTTCTTCGTCGGCTTCTTCTTTTATCAGCCGATCCAGCTCATCATACTGATACGTGGTCGTTATCCCTGCATAGTCAGTTAATGTAAGTATATTACCAGCTTTATCATAGGTAAGTTCCACCACATTGCCAAGAGCATTTTCTATGCAAGTTACTCTACCCAATTCGTCATAAGTATAATAAGTAGGATCACCATTGGCATCTGT
>DGES01000080.1:7572-11534 GCA_002386065.1 Firmicutes bacterium UBA3920 | reverse complement strand
CGATCTGCCCTATCATAGTTGTAAGTAGTTTTATAACCGTTTTGATCTGTCTGATTAGTGATACGACCTCTTGCATCATAAGTTGTAGCTATATAAGTACCATCAGGTAAAATTGATTTCGTGCAATTCCCATTTGCATCATATTCATAGGTATAGGCGTTTCCTTTCGCATCCTTAATGGAAGAGAGTTGTGAATACTCATTATAACCAAACTCTATACGATTACCAAATGCATCTATGATTGCAGTGTTTCTACTTAATGCATCATATTCATATCTGGTTACTCCTCCATTGACTCCTTTTTTCTCAATGAGCCGATCAATGGCATCATAGGAATAACTTATATTTGATCCATTCGGATAGGTCATAGACAGAAGGTTGCCAACCGCATCATAGGTCATGGTAACTTTTCTACCCATTCTATCTATGAATGCTGTATTCCTGCCTTCTGCATCATATTCATAGGTCTCAAAAGTATTATCACAATAATTAATCTTAATTAAATTGCCATATAGATCATATTCATAGGTGGTTCTTCTTCCCTTTGAATCCACTGCAGCAGACATCAGCCCAATAGAATTATATTCCACACTCGTAACCGAACCGTCTGCATAGATTATCTGTAGTAATCTTCCGGCATCATCGTAAGTATAGTTTTCCGTGAGAGTCTCCATGCCAGAAGCCATTTTACGAGTTAAAGTTTTACTTATGCATCTACCATCTGCATCGTAGGTATAAGTTGCAATCTCCCCTTCTCCATTTGTAGAAGAGACAATATTACCATCACCATCATAGGTAAAGAGCATATAATCCCCGATGGCATCAGATACCCCTTTAATGCGTCCTTTTTTATCATAGGAATAATACGTCTTATTTCCTAAGGCATCTTCCAATTCTTCTTCCCGTCCATACTCATCATAATTAAATATTATCTGTGGAATACCCATGGAGGAAACGGATATCAATTGTCCTTTATCGTTATAAGTACTGTTTATCACATTACCATATGAATCAGTCACTGAAAGAAGCTTGCCATTTGCACTATATTCATAGGTAGTTACATTTCCAAGTGCATCCGTTTTAGTCTTAAGATTACCGCTGCTATCATAAGTGTAAAAAGTGGTACGACCTAATGCATCAGTCATTGAGTATATGTTTCCGCGATCATCATACTCATAAACAGTTACATTACCAAGCCGATCTGTAATGACTTCACGGCTCCCGTCAATATCATGATCAAACTCCGTACGATTTCCACCGGCATCAATTGTCGCTATAAGTCTACCTTCATCATCATATTCATTTCTTGCTACTTTAATTCCTCTGGGATCAATGATTTCGAGAATATAGTGTTCCTCGTTATAGATAAATTTGGTTGTCTCGCCCAGGATATCTGTAACATAGGCAAGATCTCCATTTTCATTATACTGATAGGATACCTGTTTACCTGTAGGGCCAGTAATTTTACTAATTCTTCCCTTATCATCCCTATCAAATACAATAGACTTTCCATCTGAATGGTATACACCATCTTCATCAAAGGTTATGACATTACCATTGACATCGGTTATACTCTCCACACCAGTTTTTGCATTTATTATATAGACAGTATCATCCTCAGTTGTAAGTCTATATTTTTTAGGATGATATACATCTAAATTCGACTGATATAGTAAGCCGTCAGTATAGATAAGACCTGTGGTTTCACCTAAAGCCTCAAGCTTAGAAGATGTCCCTAAATGTGCAGTATAGGATACTGAAATGTCATACTGGATTGGCACTAGTGGTTGAGAATCCGGGGTTAGCTTCATATCAAATTTATCAACTTTGCCATTGCCCCAATCAATTACAACTGTATGAGGTCTCTCCTCGTCAAAGTAAAACTTGCTTAGCCCTAAGGGACCTGAGGTTTGTTTCTGAATCCAATACTCTCCGGGGACACAGCTCTCAGACAAGGTTGCTCCTGTCATGGATAGATTCCAGCCATATCCAAAATCTCCACTCCTATTTTTATAACGACTATCATAGTTCCTAAGCACAGTTAATGGAAAACTTTGCACTGGAATATCTATATCCCTAAAGGAAACCGAATAGTTTCCTACCTTCATTTGCCCCTCTACTAAAAGTACAATCTCATCCACTGTATGATAGTTTGAACCATAACCTGTCAGGCGAATAGTATACCAACCATTTGCTAAAAGTGTAGTATCAAATATACCAAGAACCCCATCCTCTACAGGTTCCGTCCCTTTTGCAAGCTCAGTATAGACATCATCACCTACACGGGCATATTCTAGAACATAATAGATAAATCCATCCTCTGTAACTGTACCCGTAATCTCTGTTGGTATAGTTACACTACTTCCATCCTCAGGCCCAGTTATTTTGGATTCTGGACAGGACATATCTTCAGGATCATATACCTCTAATTGTACTGTCTTGCTTTCCTTATAACCCAATGTATTGGTTGCAGTTGCAGTAATAGTATATATACCTATATACATTGGAATATATACTGCCTCACCATTATCATCCAAGGAAATCGGAGTCTCATTAACTGTTACATTTAGGGATTCTATCCCCTCCTTATCATATGCCGTAGCCTTTATTGTAACCTCTGTATTGAGAATGGTTTCATGCAATCCATTATTTACAATGAGACTGAGAAACTCCCTTTCCTCTTCCTGATCTTCTTGACCGTCGTCTTCATCTATTACCAAAAAACTAATTGTATGTGTAGTGTAATTCCCAGTTGCATCAGAAGCAGTAACTGTAATTTCATGCTCTCCAGATTCCGTTGCAGTAAATATATAAGTTCCATCTTCTTCTCCAATAATTCCTTTGCTAGCAACAACCGATAGTTCTACCGAACCACTATCGTCGCTTGCCACTATGAAGAGCTCTAATGGTTCTCCAACTATTATTTTCTCCTTTGACAGCCTAAATTCCAATACCGGTGGTGTGGTATCTATAATTTCTCTTTCCTCTACCGTTGTAATATAGGTCTCTTTTGCCACATTCCCAGCTATATCAGTAACTATAACCGTAATTACATGCTCACCAGCCATTAAATTGTAAATAGTAAACATATTATTTTCATCTAATAGAACTTCTTCACCATCGAATTTTACCTCTATTACAGCAATTTCAGAATAGTCAGTTAAAACTATTTCCACTGTTAAATCATCTTCTTCAAGATAGGTATCTCTATCAAACGAAAATTCCACTTTAGGAGGTGTGGTATCGCATACAAGGACGGTTCTTTCTATCTCAGATTTGTTGCCGTTGTTATCATAAGCGCTAATTAGAAATGTATATTCTCCCGCCTTTTCAGGTAGAAATTCATAACTATCCCCATCGAATGTAATGGGTTTACCGTTTAACAATATCTCTATCCTGTCAATACCACTCTCATCCTCTGCTAAAATACTTAAGATGATCTTTGCTCCAAGTTCAGCCTGTTCTACCAAATCTACCGTAAGTATAGGACCTTCTAAATCTAGTTCCTTAACAACAATTGTTGCAGAGGCCTCCAATATCTCACCAGATATAGTAAGTGCTCTTATTGTAAATGTGAACTCTCCTGTATTCGATGTGTCTAAGACATATTGATTATTTGGATCTAGCACAACTTCAGTATCATTTAGCATATAAGTGATTGATGACAGTTTGTTCGCTGCGGTAATTTGAATATCAAATATGGGGGATTCTTCTCCAATATAGACAATATCCTTTGATGCAATAACGTTAACTGTCGGCACAGCGCTGTCTACTGTTATGTAATATAGTTTTTGGTCTGATTTGCCAGACCAATCGAATGCTCTAATATCGACAGAATACTTGCCATCCCTATTTGGCATAGTAATAGTGAAATTACCATCATTGTCAACTGGAATAACCTGGTTGCCATTTAATATCACAGAATACCAAGCTATCTCTGTATCGTTCAAATTCTCAATATG
>DGES01000080.1:1538-7385 GCA_002386065.1 Firmicutes bacterium UBA3920 | reverse complement strand
GATAGGTACCAGGTACCCAAGATATGACTTTGCTTAAAAGGGAATTCGGTTCCGTAAATTCGATCTCTTCACTTTCTGATGTCCATTGAATCTGAATATTATCTCTAAGAAGATCATCCGTAATATCTGCCCTTAAATTTAATGGACTTCCAGCCTTTGTCCTCCCTTTAGTAACAATGTTAATCTCTGGAGGTATGTTCTCATAAGAAGGGCACTGTGTCTCGTCAGAACGGACAGTTATATCATAAAGTTCCGGTGTATTGCCATCGGAGGAAGCCTCCATTATAACTTCTAATTTCACATATCTGCCCACAACATCATCTAGTACTGCATGATTGGCTGTAGGTATTGCCTCACCAAAGTTTTCTTCATCATTTGATGCCGATACAAAAACTTTTAATTCACTGTCACCCCACCTCTTGCCATTCCAATACACAGACGACCATTGTATATCTTCTCTTTCACTATCGTATATAACTGACCATCTCCCCTGCTCCACGTACCCACCTATGGGTATGCTTATATCATCAAGATAGATGACAGTAGGCATTCCCATGCGATCGTAGTATACACAAGAAGTATCCTCTATTAAGTCTATAAAATTTGTCACATCATCGTCATCGGAAAAACCGTCAAAAACAAAGGGAAGCGTGATCATGTGATTCCCATCAATCGATATCCTAATTTGTATTGTAAAGAATTTTTATCTTTATTTATGTAAAATTTGAAATGTTATTCTTTGCTACAAACTATTTATATACAGAAAAACAAAATAATGTGGTTTTTTTGCAAAAAAATAAGTCGCATGTACATGCGACTTATTTTTTCTAGACAAATTCAGCTCCCCGCTTTAATGCCTCTTCATTTACAGGTATTAAATGGGCTTTAGACGGACCCAATACTTTCTTTAATGACTCTATTACAGAATCTGTAGATACAATACCCGTCTTCTTTATATATGCTCCTAACATGACCATATTAGCCACTTTATTATTTCCTATCTCATCTGCCACATCATTTGCTGGAATATAGTATATATCTATATCTTCCCGACTGCATTTATCATCTACAAGGGAAGAATTTATAAAAATAGCACCTCCCGGTATGACTGTATCCTGAAACTTACCTAGGGATGGTTTATTCATTATAATCACAGCAGTTGCATCTGTAACAATTGGTGAAGCAACTGGCTCATCTGATACAATGACACTACAGTTTGCAGTGCCTCCCCTCATCTCTGGACCATAAGATGGCAACCATGAAACCTCTTTACCTTCAAGCATCCCTGCATATGCAAGTAATTGTCCCATGGACATGACACCTTGACCACCAAATCCAGCCATTATAATCTCTTCATGCATACTACTCAACCTCCTTAAACGTGCCAAGAGGATAGTAGGGAATCATATTTTCCTCGAGCCATTCAAATGCCTCTATGGGATTCATGCCCCAATTTGTAGGACATGTAGATAAGACCTCTACAAGGGCAAAACCCTTTCCTTGTAATTGCATCTCAAATGCCTTCTTTATTGCACGCTTTGCATTAGTTATATTTTTAATATCATGAACCGATACCCTGGATATATAGCAAGCACCTTCCAAAGTAGCAAGCATCTCACTTATCTTTATGGGATAACCTTCTCGCTCTGCACTCCGTCCATAAGGAGAAGTAGTTGTAACCTGATCCAATAGTGTGGTTGGTGCCATCTGCCCACCTGTCATACCGTATATGGCATTATTTATAAATATTGTAGTAAATTTCTCGCCCCGTGTAGCAGCATGGGTTATCTCGGCCAAACCTATTGAAGCAAGATCACCATCACCTTGATATGTGAATACTACTTTATCTGGATGGACTCTCTTTATCCCTGTAGCCACTGCTGGTGCCCTGCCATGAGATGCTTCTTGCATATCACAGTTAAAATAGTCATATGCAAATACTGCACATCCAACTGGGGCAACACCTATTGCCTTATCTTGTACCCCCAACTCATCTATAACCTCTGCCACTAGCCTGTGTACTATACCATGGGTGCATCCTGGACAGTAATGAAACGGCTTATCTGTAAGTGCCTTTGGTCTCTCAAATACCTTTGCCATGGTTAAATATCACCTCTTAATCTCTTTATCTCTTCCAATATGGCATCTGGATGGGGTACCATGCCACCTGTTCTGCCATAGAAGTATACAGGTTTTTTACCTTCCACGCCCAGACGCACATCCTCTATCATCTGACCCATACTCATCTCTACCGATAGGAAAGCCTTGACATGTTCCCTATCAGCCCATTTTAAAAACTCATCATATGGAAATGGCCATAATGTAATGGGCCTTATGAGTCCTATATCTATACCTTCCTCCTTGCCTAACTGTATTACTTTTTTAACTATTCGAGCGGTAGTACCATATGCAGCCACTATTATCTCTGCATTCTCGCAATTATAACTCTCTACCTTGACTTCATTTGCCTCAATATCTGCATATTTTTTATATATTCTCTGTACATGCTCTTCTAGTTCCTTTGGATCTATATATAGAGAGTTTATAATATTTCGCTCTCTACTTCCATCATAGCCAGTAGTAGCCCAAGTCTTAGGAGATAGTTTCCTACCTTCATACGCAGAAAACTCCACAGGCTCCATCATCTGACCTAACATACCATCGCCAAGCACCATAACTGGATTTCTATATTGATCTGCTATATCGAAACCTTCCATCACAAGGTCTACAGCTTCTTGCAATGTCGCCGGTGCAAGTACTACCATATGGTAATCACCGTGACCGCCGCCCTTTGTAGCCTGGAAATAATCAGACTGGGCAGGTTGTATACTTCCAAGCCCCGGTCCTCCCCTTACTATATTGACTATCATACAAGGCAGTTCTGCGCCGGCAATATACGATATACCTTCCTGCTTCAGGCTTATGCCAGGACTAGATGACGATGTCATAACTCGAGCGCCGGCGCCGGCAGCTCCATATACCATATTTATCGCCGAAACCTCACTTTCTGCCTGTATAAAAGTTCCTCCTATCTTAGGAAGCCTCTTTGCCATATAGGCAGGTATTTCATTCTGTGGTGTTATTGGATATCCGAAAAAATATCTACATCCTGCCTGTACAGCTGCCTCTGCAATTGCCTCATTTCCTCTCATCAAAACCTTTGCCATACATCATAACCTCCATTCATATTATTTTTCCACTTCAATGACTACATCTGGACAGATGCGAGCACAAAACGCACAACCTATGCATTTATCCATATCTGTCACTGTCGCAGGATGATAACCCTTTGAGTTCATCCGATCCTTAGCCATTATCACAATGCCTTTGGGACAGACTTTAGTACACAGCTCACATCCTTTACAGCGTTCCTCATCAAATATGACCTTGGCCATCTATACATCCTCCTTTAAAAAATCTACCTATTTCCATATAGGTTGCATATATAAATTTAATTTGAAAACCTTTTTTTTAATATCATCAGGTAAATCGTCTACTATATTATCTTTGCATGTTACATAGGCAATGGGTATGTGAAGCTCCTTTGACACCTTTTCTATTATATTCTGCCCTTCAACTATATCCTCTGAAGTTGTCTCATATGAGAGGTTTGTATTGTTTATAAGATAAGTAACCTTCAAGCGAGAACTCTCTTCCACTGATCTCAGCATATTTACTATCTGCCCCCGAGTTGAAGATAAAGGGCGCTTAGTATTTATCACATAGAACATATTATAGCCTGTTTTTTCTATCTCCAAATGATACCTACCCAAAACAACTGCACCTAAGTCATCGCCTCCCACATCAAAAACAACCTTATCATATGACTGATCATCAAACACACCATATATATCAGCTGGTAAAGAAGGTATATCCAAGGTGGTACCTGCAAAATTAGGCACTATTACCTTAATGCCCATATCCTCCAATATATCTTTGACCTCTGCTGTTCTAAAAAATGGATTTACAATATCTAAGTCTACTAATGCAACCTTTAAATTGTCCTTCGCAAATTGAATACTATAATTGATTGCAAACTCTGTCTTACCACTACCAAAATGACCGGTTATTATATCTATCTTTGAACAATTCTCCATGATAACACTCCATCTACGTTCTATATGAATAACTACAAATAGATTAATTTATTGTCCATAAAATATTCAAGTCTATAGACTAATATCTATTAGTATAAACTTGAATAATTATAACATATATTTTTATATATAGCCATTAGGCAAAGATAATTTAAAATGCTAATAGTAGTTTACTCCTTAGCTAATGGATAATATTCCTGCCCTAGTTTTTTATGTATAAGTGTACCATTACATATATCATTTACACGTTGGACAAGCTCATCCCATGGCTGCGGACTTATCACATAAATGTATACCTTATCCTCATATATGGTATCTAAAATAGGTATGTTATTCTGATTTAAAAAGTACTCTACCAAACCTAGGTATTCATACTCTATTGTAAATACTCCCTTATCACACAGTTCCATCCATACCCTTCCTGCTTTATCAAGGGTCTTGGCAGTCGTCTTAGAATATGCCCTTACAAGCCCACCAGCACCTAATTTTATGCCTCCAAAATATCTGGTTACAACCACAAGTACATTTTCTATCTCACGCTGTTCTATTACCTGTAATATGGGCATACCTGCTGTTCCACTTGGCTCTCCATCATCATTAAATCGTTTTATTATGGAATCCACACCTATATAATATGCATAACAATGGTGGGTCGCATCAGGATATGTATCTCTTATAGACTGTATGTTCTCTAAAGCTTCATCCTCTGACACCACATGGAATACATCCCCTATAAAGCGTGACTTATTTATTAATAACTCCTGTGTAGCCCTCTTACCTATAGAAAAATATCCTATCTTCATAACACCTTCCCGTTCCAGCTCCTTCTTCTTCGTCTCCTCATAGTAAAATTAAATCAAAATCTAAATTATTATTTTACTGTCTTTAATATTTATGCTGCCAATTATCACATAGAATGTAGATACTATTTAACATTAAGACTAATTATATCATAACTGCAAAAAATAAACTATAAATAATATTTTCTTGAGTTTTTGCAAAAAATAAAACACATTTATACAAAGCCTATTAATCATACTAACTTGTAGTGTTTTATTTGCTGTTTATATATTAAACACTACAGTCATTGATTTATCTATGATCTAGAAAAAAATACGAAAACTCAAAATGCTGATTTAAATTGTTAAAGATTAGTAGTGGAGAGAAGTCAAAAATTTGCAAAACAATTTCTAAAAAATTTCTCTGAATATTTATGTAAGTTCATAAATTAGCAATATTCATTCTCTTGTGATAGATAAATTAATTGTAAACATCTTTTCTCGATATTTGTTGGACTTAATATTACAACTTAGGCAAATAATACGATCCCAATAATATGACAATTGTATCTTATATGGAAATCATATATAATATATTCAGATAATAGGATAAATTAGCTATGAGACTGGAGGTATACAATGACAAGACAAGAACAAATAGAAAATGCAAAAGAACATTTTGGCAAGTTACTGGAAAAACAATTCGAAAGAATTGACACCATGAAAGCTACAAAAGATTTTGTGGATTATAAACAACTAGATACTATACTAATCGGTATAGCAGGTGGTGACGGTATTGGGCCATATATCACTGAACAAGCCCAAAGAGTGTTAGAATTTATATTAAAAGACGATATCAAAAAAGGTAAGATACAGTTTAAAGTAATAGATGGTCTTACCATAGAGAATCGTGTAAAGCATATGAAGGCAATACCTGACGATGTACTAGATGAACTAAAAAAATGCCATGT
>DGES01000080.1:0-1300 GCA_002386065.1 Firmicutes bacterium UBA3920 | reverse complement strand
GATCTCTTTGCAAATGTTCGCCCTGTTAAAGTTCCTGAGGAAGGTATTGATTGGACGTTTTTTCGCGAAAATACTGAAGGCGCATATGCCCTTGGTAGCGACGGCATACATGTAAATGAAGATTTAGCAATAGACTTTACCGTTGCCACATATGAAGGGTCGCGTAGAATATTAGAAGCAGCATTTGACTATGCAAAAAAAAGTGGAAAAAATAAGGTAACTGTAGTTACAAAGGCAAATGTCATAAAGACTACCGATGGACAATTTCTGGAGGTCGCAAGGGAAGTAGCTGAGGAATATCCAGAAGTCGAATGGGATGATTGGTATATTGACATCATGACTGCAAAGCTTATAGATCCTAAACGCAGAACTGATTTTAAAGTCTTTGCTCTTCCTAATCTCTATGGCGATATATTAACCGACGAAGCAGCTGAATTTCAAGGTGGTGTAGGTACAGCAGGCAGTGCGAATATAGGTAAAAAATATGCCATGTTTGAAGCTATTCATGGTTCTGCACCTCGTATGGTTAAAGAAGGACGAGCTAAATATGCAGATCCCTCTAGCATGATGAGAGCAAGTGCCATGCTCTTAGATCATATTGGCTATAATGAAGAGGCCAAAAAACTTCAGATGGCCTTGGATATATGTGGACAGTTTGAGAAAAAACTAGTGATGACTGGTAGAGACACTGGCGCAACATCTGCCGAATTTACCGACTATGTCCTAGAGACAATGTCTTCACCCGACCTAGAAGAAAAATATAATTACTATGTAAAATAATATTTAACTTAGAACATTTATATTTTAAGCTATAAATAAAAAGAAATAAAAAGAAAGGAATGTAGAGGTATGTGGAAAATATTTGCTCTCTTGTCTGCATTTTTTGCAGCACTAACCTCCATTCTTGCAAAAATCGGTATAAAAGGTGTTGATTCTAATCTTGCTACGGCAATTCGTACAGTAGTCATAGTAATTTTAGCGTGGGGAATAGCATTTGCAACAGGGGCACATTCAGGAATTAAGGATTTAACAAAAGAAAATTGGACATTCTTAATTTTGTCTGGCGTTGCAACAGGGTTATCTTGGCTATTTTACTATAAAGCTATAGCCATTGGAGATGTATCAAAAGTTGCACCTATTGATAAGTCTAGTATAGTCCTAACTCTAATATTATCGCTTCTGATATTAGGAGAAAAATTTACTCCGAAAAGCCTAATTGCAAGTGCCCTTATAGTTTTAGGTACATTCATAATGGTTCTGTGAGCAATTGAAGGTTCCCCCTTATATAAAATATAATATT
>DGES01000057.1:2440-2927 GCA_002386065.1 Firmicutes bacterium UBA3920 | reverse complement strand
ACAGTTGGAAGTATTTTATCTTGCAAATAGGGAGAAATATCTGCATTTTGCTCTAATTGGAGATTACAAAGATGGAGAAAGGGAAAATGAGTCAAACGATGAATCCATAGTAAGTACTGCAATAGAATCTATTAAAGAATTGAATGCCCAATATGGTGCTGATACATTTTTTTACTTCCACAGGTATAGACAATTTAATACTATTCAAAATTTATGGATGGGCTGGGAAAGAAAGCGCGGAGCGCTAGTGGAGTTTAATAGATTACTTAGGGGTGCAGGAGATACAAGCTATTATATACAAGAAGGTAATTTAAATATATTACCCCATATTAAGTATGTAATAACCTTAGATGCGGATACATGTCTACCTAGAGATGCAGCAAAGAAACTTATAGGCACATTAAGTCATCCTCTGAATAGGCCCATATTGAATAATGAAGGTACATTAGTTACAGAGGGATATGGAATTATACAACCTCGGATAGGC
>DGES01000057.1:1342-2189 GCA_002386065.1 Firmicutes bacterium UBA3920 | reverse complement strand
ACAGGAAAAGGCATATATGATGTGGATATTTTTAACCACGTATTGTCTAAAGCTATACCCGAGAATACTGTACTCAGCCATGACCTTTTAGAAGGAGCCTATATAAGAGCAGGGCTTGCTACTGATATAGAACTCATAGATGGATATCCATCTAACTATATGGCATATGCTATGCGGCAACATAGATGGGTAAGGGGTGACTGGCAACTTATACCATGGATTGGTAATAAGGTAAAAAATAGTAGAGGGGAATTAATCAAAAACCCCATATCTTCCCTATCTAAGTGGAAAATACTAGATAATATGAGGAGGAGTCTAATATATCCCACATTACTTTTGATATCCATATTAGCCTCACTCAATCTACTGATAGGATCGAAATACTGGTTGATGCTGGTTACTGCGGTTATTATTTATCCTTTTGTATTAGATGTGTTGGGATTTTTTATAGATTATTATCAAAATTGGCGTAAACATGTTAGAATGAGAGAAATATTTCGAGAACTCTCTTCAAGTGT
Organism: Firmicutes bacterium UBA3920; assembly: GCA_002386065.1. GTDB lineage: Bacteria > Bacillota > Clostridia > Caldicoprobacterales > Xylanivirgaceae > UBA3920. The sequence goes on along the minus strand of DGES01000057.1, from coordinate 1,671 downwards.
TTGGCAGACAGTTTTAACAATAGTGTTTATGGCTTATCAAGGTTATCTTATGCTAGATGCAGTAGTGCGTACCCTTATAAGGGTTTATTTTACTCATAAGAATATGCTTGAATGGATGACGGCGGCAGATACAGAGAAAAAGTTCACAGGCAGTCTAGATGATTTTCGCAGTAAGATGCGACCTTCTATTGTAATAGGTATAGTGGAAGTGCTAGCTACCATATTTATACCACATGCATTTAAGATACTTGGATTAAGTCTAGGTTTGCTCTGGATAATCGCTCCATGGGTAGCATATTCCATAAGTAGAGCTAGTGTAAGTAGGATAA
>DGES01000057.1:0-1090 GCA_002386065.1 Firmicutes bacterium UBA3920 | reverse complement strand
TATGGGATTGGCCCACAGGACCTCACCTACTAATATAGGACTTTCACTTATGGCTAATTTAGCTGCTCAAGATTTAGGTTATATTGGTGTTTTAGAACTTGTAGAGAGGACAGAAGGCACTATATATACTTTAAATAATATGGAAAAGTGGAATGGTCATATTTATAACTGGTATGATACTAGAACTTTACGACCTTTAAAGCCACTATATGTATCTACTGTAGATAGTGGAAACCTTGCGGGATATTTAGTTGTATTATTTGATGGATTGGACAAACTCTCTAGTATGCCCATAGTGGATAAGGCAGTGATCGCAGGTATGTCAGATACAATTTTGTTATATTCAAAGATAGACATGGAAGGGCTATTAAATTTATTACCTCCTAATATTCTAGATAGAGATTTTACTTTAACTAGATGGTATCGGGCATTGAATGAGATAGGGGAAAGGGAGATTCCTGAACTTAAAAACCCTCTGAATTCATATCGTAGGGAGATAGATGAATTACTTCCTTGGGTCAAAGTATTAGTAAACATACCTGATTTTCTCATAGAGGGTAAGGGGATGTATAAAGATATACATGAGTCATTACTGGAGGTTTTGCATCTATTGAATTGTCCAATTTCCATGTGTGACTATATTGATGCTTATCAAGAAATATTGGAATATTTGTCAGACATTAAACTTAGAATGGATCTTGTACTACACGGAGATAAAAGTTATCATGAGGCTTTAGAGTGGTTTAAAGAATTTGAGTATACATTAGAATTATCGTATGAAAGTATAATAAGGCTTTTAGATCGTATAGACACTCTTAAAGGAGAGGTTGAAACCATATTTTGTGATATGGATTTTGGGTTACTCTATGACGATAAAAGGGAGCTATTTTCCATTGGATATGATGTTGAAAAAGGTATGTTATCAAATAGCTATTATGATCTTTTGGCATCTGAGGCAAGACAGGCTAGTTTTATTGCAATAGCCAAAGGAGCTGTACCGCAAAAACATTGTATTATATTGGGCAGGAGTCTCACATTGATAAGTGCTAAGAGGGTTTTGTTGTCTTGGAGTGGAACCTGTCTCTTAAAC
>DGES01000017.1:868-2928 GCA_002386065.1 Firmicutes bacterium UBA3920 | reverse complement strand
AGATGTGTAAGATGGAATGGGAGAAGCCCAAACTGGTCATAAGGTAGTGGTTGAAGTGACTAGATGGCCAGAGAGAAGACGTAATCCTGAGGGACGTATAATTGAAATACTAGGACATAAAAATGATGCAGGTACAGATATACTTTCCATTATAAGGCAGTTTGATCTGCCTGAAGATTTCCCAAGGGAAGTATTAAATGAGGCCAGAGCTATTCCCCAAAGAGTGGAAGAAAACCAGATAAGAAATAGACTTGATATTAGAGATATGACATTATTTACAATAGATGGGGAAGATGCTAAAGATTTTGATGATGCTGTTTCTATAGAGGTTTTGCCAAATGGTAATTATAGGTTAGGGGTTCATATAGCTGATGTGACATACTATGTAAAGGAAGGTAGCTCTATAGATAGAGAGGCGTATAAGAGGGGTACAAGTATATATCTTGTAGATCGAGTTATCCCCATGCTTCCTAAGGAGTTGTCAAATGGTATATGTAGTTTAAATCCCAATGAAGATAGGCTTGCTATTACAGTATTTATGGAGATAGATCACTTAGGTAAAGTTGTAGATTATACAATTCATGAGAGTGTGATACGTTCTAAGGCCAGAATGATATATGACGATGTGACACAAGTATTGGAAGCCAATGACTTAAAAGATGTAGATAGGAATATAGTGGAGTACTATGAACCTTTTTTAAACGAATTAAAGCTAATGGAAGAGCTCTGTGGGATATTGAAGAGAAAACGTCATAGCAGAGGAAGTATTGATTTTGACATAGATGAAACTAAGATAGTGTTAGATGAAAAGGGAAGGCCAATATCTGTTGCTCCAGAGAAACGGGGTATATCTAATAAAATAATAGAGGAGTTTATGATAGCTTGTAATGAGACTATAGCAGAATATATACACTGGAGTGATATGCCATTTATATATCGTATACACGAAGAGCCAGATAGTGAAAAAGTTGCAGCTTTCAATGAATTTATATATAATTTTGGATACCACCTAAAAGGTGTAGGGGGTGAACAAATTCATCCAAAGGTATTTCAGGAATTATTAAATAATATAGAAGGAAGACGAGAGGAGCGGATAATAAGGGATGTAATGCTCCGATCGATGCAGAAGGCTATATATAGTCCTTATAATGTAGGGCATTTTGGTTTGGCATCCGAGTTTTATTGTCATTTTACATCACCTATACGGAGATATCCAGATTTGATGATACACAGAATAATAAAGGCATTTATAAATGGCGGATTAAATAGAAAAGAGATAGAGAGATTGGAAGGAAAGCTTCCAGAGATATCAGATCACTGTTCAAAACAAGAACGAGTTGCAGAGGAAGCAGAGAGAGAAACAGAAAACCTGAAAAAATGCGAATTTATGTTGGATAAGATAGGATGCGAATATGAGGGCATTATATCAGGTGTTACAAATTATGGTCTATATGTGCAACTTCCAAATACAGTAGAGGGTCTTATAAAATTTAGTACCATTGAAGATGATTATTATATATATGATGAGAAACATTACTGTGCTATAGGAGAGCACACGCGAAAGATATATAGATTAGGTGATCCTATAAAGGTTAAGGTAAGTAATGTGGATATGTATTCAAGAAATATAGATTTTTTGTTAGCCGAATAGATAAAATATTTTATCTATAAAATATGGAGGGAGTATTAGATGAGTGAGGAATTGGCCCTATATGGAGGTTCAAAGGTCAAGAACACCGATTGGGGCACAGGGAAACGTTTTGGTAAAGGGGAGCTTAAAAATTTAAAGGAGGCCCTTGATCAAAATACACTATTTTATTTATATGGTAATAAGGTAAAGACATTCACTAAGAAATTTGCAGATATGTATCTAGTTAAGCACTGTGTTGCTGCCTCCTCAGGTATGGCAGGTATACATCTTGCATTAGGTGCGGTAGGGGTAACAGAGGGAGATGAAGTAATAACCTCGCCTATAACAGACATGGGTTCTATAGTAAGTATATTATATCAAAAAGCTATACCTGTATTTGCTGATTTGGATCCAAATACATATAATCTGG
>DGES01000017.1:0-626 GCA_002386065.1 Firmicutes bacterium UBA3920 | reverse complement strand
CAAAGCTATATGACATATTATAAAGGACGCTTGGCAGGAACAATAGGCGATATTGGTTGTTTTAGTGTAAATGATTCTAGACATATCTCTGCAGGCGATGGTGGAATGATAATAATGGATGATGAAGATCTGTATTTTAAGGCTTTTACACTAGCTGATAAAACTTATGATAAATCTACTGCTGACCAAACTAAATCTAATAGTGTAGAGTATATAGCATCAAACTATAGGATGACAGAACTGCAAGGTGCAGTTGCTTTGGCACAACTGGATAGGCTAAAGTGGATATGTGAGCGGCGTAGAAGATATGGTGATGCATTGACTAAGGGAATAGAAGATCTTCCAGGTATAATCCCACATAAAGTGCCTGAGGGCAATAAGAGTTCTTACTGGTTTTATATGTTTAGAATAGATGAAGATGAGGTTGGAGTAAGTAGAGATGAGTTTTCAAAGGCATTGAGTGCAGAAGGTGTTCCAAATCAGCCAGGTTATATACCGACATGTATATATGAATATGAAATATTTAAGCAAAAGAGTACCCATCCCAATACCCACATCCCCCTTCATATGAGGAATTTAGAATATCATACGGGTATGTGTCCTGTGGCAGAGGCTATACTCAAAAC
>DGES01000028.1:15093-18036 GCA_002386065.1 Firmicutes bacterium UBA3920 | reverse complement strand
ACGTTCAACCGAAATTTCTATGGTAGAAGTGGTACGATGAGTGCTAAGGTATACCTTGCAAGTCCAGAAGTTGCGGCGGCAACAGCTATAAGGGGAGTACTGACAGATCCCAGGGAACTTGGTGAATATCCAGAGATAGATATGCCTACCAAATTTCTTGTAAATGATAATTCAATAATTCCACCAGCTGAAGAACCTGAAAAGGTGGAAATTATAAGGGGACCAAACATAAAACCATTCCCTATAAATAAAAAGTTAGCCCATGTAGTGGAAGGTGAAGTCCTTCTTATTATGGAGGACAATATAACCACTGACCATATAATGCCTTCAAATGCAAAATTACTTCCCTATAGATCTAATATACCTTACTTATCTGATTATTGTCTGACTCCCGTTGATCTTACTTTCCCTGAAAGAGCCAAAAAGGCAAAGGGAGGTATATTGGTGGCAGGGCACAATTATGGACAAGGCTCTAGTCGAGAACATGCTGCACTGGTTCCATTGTATTTAGGGATAAAGGCAGTTATAGCCAAGTCATTTGCTCGAATACATGAAGCTAATCTAATAAATTCTGGTATATTGCCTTTGGTATTTAAAGATGAGGAAGATTATGAACGTATAGATAAAGGAGATATATTAGAAATAAATAATGCAAGGGAGCAGGTAAGTAGAGGAGAAGCTATAACGGTCAAAAATAAAACAAAAGATTATGAGTTTGAAGTAGAACTTAATATATCACCAAGGCTTAGAGAAGTACTGCTTGCAGGGGGACTTCTCAATTATACAAAGAAAAATGCTTAGAGAATAAGTATTTAGGAGGGAATGCTTTGGAAAAAAATATTTGGGAAGGAAATGGACATGAACAAGGTTCCCTAAGCAGTCAGGTATTTAATAAGATACAAGATGATATAATAAACGGTCGCTATAAGCCAGGAGATAGTTTAGTTGAGACAAAATTAGCTGAAGAATTGGGAGTCAGTAGGACACCTGTTAGGGAAGCAATCCGTCAATTGGAACTTGAAGGTTTGGTGACATATATACCCAATAAGGGGGTATATGTCACCGGTATTACCAAACAGGATATAGAAGATATCTATACCATAAGATCCCTTGTGGAAGGATTAGCAGTTAGATGGGCTATAGAACGAATAGAGGAAAGTGAGCTAAAAAAACTTGAAGAGACAGTGGAACTTATGGAATATTATACAGAAAAAGGAGATATGGAACAAGTTACAAAACTGGATACTCGTTTTCATGAGATCATATACGATGCATGTAAGAGTAGAGTATTACAAAACACTTTAAAGAATCTCCTGAGATATGTAAAAAAAGCCCGCTTGACTTCATTGAAAGTTCCCAAACGGGCATATCAATCACTAGAAGAACACAAGCAGATACTCAATGCATTTAAAAATCACGAGCTAGAAAAGGGCGAACAGCTTATGATACACCATATATCTAGAGCAAGTCTTAACTTGCATGGAGATAAGGAAAACGGAGATAAGCTTATATCTCATTCATAATAGATATCCAATCCTCGTATAGCTTATCAAGGTGTTCTTTGTTTTGGGCATACTTGATTTGTATATCTTTTACCTCCTCACTATCTTCATAGAGTTTTGGATCGGCTAACTTAAGCTCTAATTCTTTTAATGCATTTTCTAGTCCTTGTATAGAGCTTTCGAGGGATTGGATTTTATTTTTTCGCTGTATATTTTCTCTTTTTATATTGCGTATATTCTTCTTTTCTCTTTGAATTTGAGTTTTTGTTTTAGTATGGTGTAATGTTTCTCTTTCCTTCTGCTTTAGAAGTTCTTTTTTCTTTTCAATATAATAATTATAGTTACCCATATATTCTGTAATTCCATCTCTATGAAGGACAAGTATTTTATCTACTATTTTATTTAAAAAATATCTATCATGGGAAACCACCAGTATAGTACCGGGATAATCATTTAAAGCCATCTCCAGTTGTTCTTTACAATCTAAATCCAGATGATTTGTAGGCTCATCTAGTATTAGAAAATTATTGCGGGCTAGGGCGAGCTTGGTAAGGAGGACTTTGCCCCTCTCTCCACCACTTAATGTATCTATTGTCTTGAATACATCATCACCCGTAAATAGAAAAGATGCTAAAGCGTTTCGTATCTGGGTTTGAGTTAAGTTTGGGAAATGTCTCCATACCTCATCGATTACTGTATTTTTATCAATGAGACTTGATTGTTCTTGATCATAATATCCTATAGATATATTTGTGCCAAACTCTATATTTCCTGATGAAGGCTCAATGAGTCCCATTATTATCTTAATTAGGGTTGATTTACCGACACCGTTAGGTCCAATTATAGCAACTCGCTCACCCCTATTTAGAGAAAAGGATACATCTTTAAATATGGGAAAATCGTCAAAGCTTTTACTTAGATTCTCTACTTTAAGTACTTCATATCCGCTCTGTTTAGATATATCAAAGGATATATAGACCTCCTCATCCATATGAGGTTTATCTACTAGCTCCATTTTATCTAATCTTTTTTGTCTACTTTCTGCCGCCCTTACACTCTTTTCTCTGTTAAAGGCGCGATATCTTTCTATTATTGCCTTTTGCCTTGCTATTTCCCTTTGTTGATTATCATATGCCTTTTGTTGATTTGTGAGTCTTTCTATTCGCCGTCTTATATAGTTGGTATAATTACCGTTATAGACATAGTTTTTTCCGTTTTCTATCTCTATAATCATGTTACATATACTATCGAGGAAATATCTATCATGTGATATGATCATTAAGGTACCAGGATAGGATATGAGATATTGCTCAAGCCATTCTATAGCGTTGAGGTCTAGATAGTTAGTGGGCTCGTCTAGGAGTAAGAGGTCGGGATTTTCGAGTAATAGCCTTGCAAGGGCTACCCGAGTTTTTTGACCGCCACTTAGCTGGGATATAGG
>DGES01000028.1:14288-14840 GCA_002386065.1 Firmicutes bacterium UBA3920 | reverse complement strand
ACTATTCCTACACGGGATTTTTCTTCTATATTAAACGAGATTTCATCGAGTATTGTATTTATACCAAATGATTTATTTAGTTTACTGCAAGATAGTATTGCCATTTTTATCACCTTATTATAATATTCTATATAGTATGATAGCAAAATGGCGGTATATTGACAATATGATTATAATGATGTTAAGATCTATGAGGATTGTTAAAAGATTAACTAAGGTAGATAAAGAGGTAGGTGAGCTTTATGTCCAAAGAAAAGAATAGGATTTCAGAGGCAGTCATAAGGAGAATGCCAAAATACTACCGCTATTTAAAGGAGATGCGCGAGAATGGCGTAAAACGTATATCATCTCGTGAGCTTAGCAAGAAGATGGGGCTCACCGCATCACAGATACGTCAAGATTTTAATTGTTTTGGAGGATTTGGACAGCAGGGTTACGGATATAATGTGGATGAACTATATGAAGAAATACAAAAGATATTGGGTCTTGATAGAGAATATAACATGATAGTCATAGGAGCAGGGAACTTAGGTCAGGCCCTTGCAAACTATA
>DGES01000028.1:13780-14086 GCA_002386065.1 Firmicutes bacterium UBA3920 | reverse complement strand
TATTGGATATCGATCAAATTGAAAACTTTTTATCGAAATATGAAGTGCATATTGCGGCTATTTGTACACCTAAGAAAACGGCTCAAGAGATAGTCGATAAACTTGTAGAATGTGGTGTAAAAGGTATTTGGAATTTTGCCCCTGTTGATGTAGATGTACCTGATGACGTTGTAGTAGAAAATGTCCATTTAAGTGATACTCTATATACTATATCCCTTAGAATGAATGCAAACTATGAATAAATACAAAAATATTATGGTGTTTTTTATCTTTTTATTATAGAATGATAGCGGATCACTTATATAC
>DGES01000028.1:11054-13594 GCA_002386065.1 Firmicutes bacterium UBA3920 | reverse complement strand
CGCTATTATTTTTTATAGTTATAAAGGAAATTTTAATTTTTACAAAAAGAGGGAGGCTGACATCGTGAAAAAGCGAAGCGATGTATTGGACTTATCTGTAATATGTGTGGATGAGGGGATTGAATACGGAAAGGTGAGGGAGCTTATAATAGATCCTGAATCTGGAAAAGTGGTCTATTTAATAATAGACGATGGAGAGTGGTATCTAGGGGCAAAATATCTTGAATTTCAGAATATTTTAGGGATAGGCAGAGATGCAGTCACTACGCAGTCAGTGGATAATATAAAGAAGATCAAAGAGGATGATGAAGTTTTAGAGCTTGTGAAAAAGGGAATAAAGATTATAGGAGCTAAGGTATATTCTCAAAGTGGTGAATATATAGGTTTAATAGATGAATATTATATAGATGAGGAGGATGGTGCCATTATAAAATGCCAACTAAAGGGTACAAGTGGGGATAATATGATTGCCTGTTCTAGTATAGTTACATATGGAAAATCTGTGCTCGTAGTAGAGGATAATATGAAAAAAAATATAATATCGAGTGATGACAGTCGCATAGAACCATTTAAGCCTAAGCAATTTGACAATAATGGTGATAGTGAAAAGCCAGTGGATCAAACAAAGGGTTTTTCAGATACTACAAATATTTCTGCCAATATATTTGTAGAGAGACAAAAGCGATTTTTATTAGGTAAAAGGGTTACTGAAACCATAATGGGAAAAGATGGAGAGGAAATAGCAAAAGAAGGACAAATTATAGATCAAGATATAATTGAAAAGATAACAGAGGAAGGAAAACTCATAGAACTGACAATGAAATCAAAATGATTACTTTTCTACTAATATATGAGGTGGTATGAGTATCAAAAAGGTTACCAAATTATTAAATGCATTTAAATATGTATTACATTTCTGATTTTGTATTTACTTTTCGTATATGCTAAATTATCATAAATATGATAGATGTATTTAGCTTTATGGGATGGTTTTGGAGAGTATTGAACATTTTATTATCCTATAGAGCTATTGATAAATATAATAATCAAATTGAATTTTCAGGAGGAGTTCTAATGCAGGCAAGTACAGAAACCAAGAAAGGAGTTACCGAACGAAAGAAGGGACATGCGGGGAAAATAATTGCGATAATACTTATTACCATCTTGGTTATTGCAATTGCGTGGATAGGTAATTATATCTATAAACTCTTGAATATAGACACATTCTATTCTGGAGTAGTAGTAGATGGCATTTTCTTGGAAGGCATGTCAAAAGAGGCGGCTATTGATGTATTAAGGGATAAGCACCAACCTACATTGGATGAGGTGGATATAGTTTTACAGTTAAATGATAAGAAATGGGTTTTTGACTATACGGATATAGGGGCCTCAATAGATATAGAAGAAGTAATAGACGAGGCCTATAGAATAGGTAGAGAAGGCTCTATAATAGATAGATTGCGTGAGATTAGGGAAACTGCAGAGACAGGAAAGACATTTGAGACTACACTTACATATAATGTGGATCTTCTCAAAGATAAGATAGAAGAGATTGCAGAGGATGTATATATAGCATATGAGGATGCAACTATAACATTTAACCCAAATAGCAAAACCAAGTTTTCATTTACAGAAGAGAAAATAGGTAGGGCTATGTTGGTAGATCAAACTATGGCAGATCTTAGAGAAAAGGTAGATGCATGGGATTTTTCACCATATGATATTCCCACAGAGGAGCTCAAACCTAAATATACATTGGGAGAAGTGAAGACATGGACTAGTAAGATTGCTGAATTCTCTACAAAGCTTTCAGGCTCAGATGAGCGGAAATATAATATAGCTCTTTCTGCAAAAAGTTTTAAGGGAGCACGCATAGATCCGGGTGAGATCTTTTCATTCAATGAGACAACTGGTCCTAGAGATGCTAGTAATGGTTATAAGAATGCTCCAGTGATAAAAAATGGAAAGGTACTTGTAGAAGAGCCTGGTGGAGGTAATTGCCAGACATCGAGTACTTTGTATGGTGCACTTGTTAGGGCAGATCTTGAGGTAATTGAAAGGTATCCCCATTCATGGCCCTCTACTTATATAGAAATAGGGCAGGATGCAACTGTGAACTATCCTAATGTGGATTTGAAGGTAAAAAACAATAAAGATTTTGCTGTATTCTTAGATAGTTATGTATCTAATGGACGTATAGTAGTGGTTGTATATGGTAAAGCTCCAGAGGACTATGATAAGATTGAGGTTGTATCTTCTGTATTGGAGGAAAAGCCGGCGCCGGCGGAGACAATAATAAAGGATTCTAGTTTATATGAGGGACAGACTGTAGTAGAATATAAGTCAAGGCCAGGCTACAAAGTTCAGACATATCGAGTCTACTATAAAAACGGAAAAGAGATAAAAAAGGTAAAGGAGGCGTTTAGTAATTATCCTGCCATAACCGGTAAGAAACGGGTAGGTACTAAAAAACGCTCTAAAAAATGATATAATAATAGACGTAGCCAATAATGGCCAATAATTCAAATTAGCATAAAAAA
>DGES01000028.1:10587-10852 GCA_002386065.1 Firmicutes bacterium UBA3920 | reverse complement strand
TTTAAAAAATATGGAATAAAGCTTCCCTCATCTAATATCGGAGAAAATTGGAGTATAGCTTGTCATAAAAATGGTATGAGTATAGTTTTAAATGGTCATTTGAAGGGGAAATCTCTATATGAACTAATAGAGCTATATGGTAGGAAGCTTCTAGGAAATAGTCTTGTCGAAGAGCATGTGGAGAAGTTTCCTTTATTGGTAAAATTCTTAGATGCCGCTGATACTTTATCGGTGCAAGTACATCCCAATGATGCTTATGCGAAAG
>DGES01000028.1:3356-10321 GCA_002386065.1 Firmicutes bacterium UBA3920 | reverse complement strand
CGTTTAGAAGTAGAGGCTGGAGATGTAGTCTTTATACCAGCAGGGATGGTACATGCTATAGGAGCAGGTATATTAATATGTGAAATACAGCAAAACTCTGATACAACATATAGGGTATATGACTGGAATAGAGTAGGTATTGATGGCAAACCTAGATCCCTTCATATAGACAAAGCGTTGGATGTAATTGACTTTGAAGGTAAATATGATAGAGATAAGTTAGAAGGATTGACTGTAGATGAAGGCGAAACAAAGAGGACATATTATATAGCCACTAAATATTTTGCTATCGAAAAATTAACTGTAAAAGGACAAGCCAAGGAACATGCTGATGGAAGCAAATTCTATTGTCTGTCTGTGGTAGAAGGAAGTGGTTCTATAATGTATAATGGAGGAAGTATAGATTTTAAAGGTGGGAAGTCCGTACTTATCCCAGCTAATCTAGGCCATTATACTATAGAGGGAGATTGTATTATCATAAAGGCATATATACCGGAGATAGAGAAGGATATAGTGTTGCCCCTTCTAGATAGGGGATATTCAAGAGAGGAATTATCTTCAATAGTGGGACTTTAAATTATTATATATGTCACAAAATAGAATAATATTATAAATCGTAAACGGTTAGTTGTTGACTTAGACAACTTAATGATGATAGAATGTTTTAAAATAAAAATAAAGGGGAGAGAGGTAATGGGTAGCAGGGTAAATGAGATATTGGAGATACTTAGTAAGAACAGTAAACTTACGTCGACGGAGATTGCCACCATGCTGGATATGGAACCCCAAGAGGTTGAGGAGATAATACGAGAGCTCGAAGAACAAAATGTCATAGTAAGGTATAATACCCTTATAAATTGGGATAAGACTGATAAGGAACGTGTAACTGCCTTAATAGAAGTAAAGGTGACACCACAACGGGATCAGGGTTTTGACTCAATAGCGGAACGTATATATAAATTTCCGGAGGTAAAGTCTGTATATCTTATGTCTGGTCCCTATGATTTATGTGTAATAGTAGAGGGAAAAACCATGAAGGATGTCGCTTCTTTTGTCTCACAGAGATTATCGGTGTTAGATCCAGTACTCAGCACTGCAACACATTTTATATTAAAGCCCTATAAGATAGGGGGAGTAATCCTAGAGGATGATGAAAAGGATGGTAGGCAGGTGATTACATTATGAACTGGGAGGAGAAAATATCTCAAAAGGTGAGGCATATACCTCCTTCCGGAATCAGAAAATTTTTTGATATTGTAAATGAGATGGAAGATGCCATATCCCTTGGAGTTGGAGAACCAGACTTTGTAACCCCTTGGAATATTCGTGAAGCCAGTATACATTCAATAGAGAAGGGTATGACCTATTATACATCGAATTGGGGTATGTTAGAACTTAGAGAGATGATAAGTAGGTATTTACTTGAGCGGTTTGATATATCCTATGATCCAAAGGATGAAGTTTTAGTTACAATAGGTGCCAGCGAAGGGATTGATCTTGCCCTTCGATCAATAATAGAACCAGGGGATGAAGTAGTGGTTCCCGATCCCAGCTATGTTTCGTATATGCCGTGTATTACGATGGCAGGAGGAGTGACAGTACCAATTGTATGTACTGCAGAGGATGATTTTAAGCTAAAACCAGAAGCCCTTAAAGAAAAACTGACTGATAAGACCAAGGCACTCATATTGCCATATCCTAATAATCCAACAGGAGGTATGATGAATAGGGAAGATCTTCTGGCAGTTGCTGATGTGATAAGAGATACTGGTATAATTGTGATAAGTGATGAGATATATGCAGAACTTACTTATGAAGGAAACCACACGAGCTTTGCAAGTATTCCTGGTATGAAGGATAGAACCATTGTATTAAATGGTTTTTCCAAGGCATTTGCAATGACTGGGTGGCGATTAGGTTATGCTGCGGCAAACAAAACTTTTATAAATGCAATGGTGAAGATACACCAATATACCATGCTGTGTGCACCTATAATGAGTCAAGTAGCAGGGCTTGAGGCATTAAGAAGTGGGTTTGAAGATGATTTTAAGTCTGTAAGGGACATGGTAAATGAATATAATCATAGGCGCAGAGTAATCCTTAAGGGTTTTCGTGATATGGGACTTGAGTGTTTTGAACCATTAGGTGCATTCTATGTGTTTCCCTCGATAGAGAAGACAGGAATGACAAGTGAAGAATTCTGTGAGAGGTTGCTTATGGAAGAAAAAGTTGCTGTTGTACCTGGTAATGCATTTGGAGAGAGTGGAGAAGGATTTATAAGATGTTCATATGCTTGTTCAATGGAAAATATAAACGAGGCATTGAATCGAATAGGTAATTTTGTCAAAAAATATATGTAGTCTGAAATAAGTTTTTTTCCTGAAGACATTATTTAATGATAATATTGTTATAACGCATATTATAAGTGTGAAGTGAAGTTTTTATAATATTAGTTAAAAATTCAGTTATTTTTGCTTGGAGTAAAGACTGAATTAGGGAACTTGTGGGCATTGACCGTTAGATAAATCTATAATTGGAGGATTTTACATGGACGATTATGGAAATAGAGAAACAGATTATATAGAGGCCGATTATGAGATAATTGGTGCAGAGAAGAGGTTTAAAAGACCTAATTTTCAAATTGATATGCGTCCTCCGTATGTCACATATTCTTTAATTGCTATAAATATAGTGGTTTGGCTTCTTATGACATTAATTGGTGTTATCTTTGATATAGATCAGTCATTACAGCTTTTAATATTTGGTGCTAAGGTAAATGAATTAATAGTACGTGGCCAATATTGGCGATTATTTACAGCAATGTTTCTTCATATAGGTATTGCCCATTTATTTTTTAATTCTTATGCACTATATATTTATGGAAGAGTGGTAGAACCACTCTTTGGTAAGATAAAATTTCTTATGGTATATATAGTGTCGGGTCTTATGGGTAGTTTATTTAGTTATATGTTCAGTCCCAATCCTGCAGCAGGCGCGTCAGGTGCTATATTTGGTCTTATGGGTTCTCTTTTATATTTTAGGCGTAATTATAGATATATATACGATAGGGCAATAGGACCACAACTTATAATAGTAATGGTAATAAACTTACTCTATGGATTTATACAACCTGGAATAGACAATTGGGGCCATATAGGAGGTCTTATCGGTGGTTTTCTGTCAGGAAGTGCATTGGGATTATATAGAGAAAAGGATTTAAAAGGAAAAAGAGTTGTGTTTTGGCTAATAATAATTTTAATATTCCTATTTGGTGTAGTATATGGTCAGAAAAAATACGGTTATATGAAGATGATATAGAGCTATTTATGTAAAAAAATAATTTCAATATGTAAAAATATTTTATAGCTATATGTCATCTTAATAATAATAAAGAGGGAGAATTATGTTCTTGTCTACATACATAAAACATAGTTATAAGGGTAATAATTAAGTATAGAATATTGAATATAACTTCAGAAAGGGGAATGACTATGGTTGATATGGACAGGGACATAATGCCAATTAGAAAAAAACTCGGTGACTCAATATCTTATGAGCATATTGAAAACGCATTCAATAGATATGTAGATGAGCTCATAAGCCACATAGATAACTTTTTTAATAGGGATTTGCAAGGAGTGTTTAATACTGGGATTAAGGCAGATATAAAGGAAAATGATAGGGAATATATAATAGAGGCAGAAATGCCAGGTGTAAACAAGGAAGATATACAGGTGGAACTTATAGATGATAAGTTGACTATATCGGCTACTATGGACGAAGATGAAGATATAGAAGGAGAGAACTATATAAGAAAAGAGAGACGGTTGGGTTCTGTGTCAAGAACTTTTTCGGTTCAAGGTATAATAAATGAAGAAGTAAGGGCAGAATATAAAAACGGTGTGTTAAAGATTATTCTGCCTAAAGATGAATCGACTATCAATCGAGGTAAGTATATACAGATAGAGTAGACAAAAATTGTTATATTCATGATAAAAAAGATCCGTTCTAGAGATTAGAGCGGATCTTTTATATTATTCCATGTATTTTTCTGAAATCAAGGGGTGTATTTCCTTCATTTTTCTTAAATATAGAACAGAAATAACTGACATCCCTATAACCTACTTTTAGGGCTATAGTCTTTACTGGCATAGTTGGAAATTCTATGAGCAATTCTTTTGCCTTTTGCATTCGCAGTCTAGTAAGATATTGAAAGGGGGTTAGATGGTATGTCTTCTTGAATATCCGACAAAGATGATAGGGCGTAATATGTATTATATTAGCCATTTCTTCTAATGAGATGGATTTTGCATAGTTTTTTTCCATATAGGAGATAATAGGTAAAAGTTGTCTATGTTTTTTATTTTGATTTTCATTATTGGAGCAAGTAAAGTCTTTCAATTTGACTAGAAATTTATATAAGAGAGCTGAAGAATCCAGTGCCCTATCAGGCTTGTCAGAAATTAACGAGAGATAGATAGCTTTAAGACTTTTATCTATGGCTTTTGTATCATGGAGTTTCATGACTTCCCATTGTCTTAATTCTAGTGAGGTTAGTAGTCCCCTAATAGCTGAACCATTGAATATGAGCCATGCAATTTTCCATGGTTCTTTTGTTGCATAGTATTCATGGGGGATATTGGGATGAAAGAAAAATCCCATATCGTTATTAATAATATATTTTCTCCCAGCGATTATAAGTATTCCTTCGCCTGTCATGCAATGTGCCCACTGATAGTCGGTTAAGCCCGAGGGCCTTGATATATGTTCTTGGTTTTCTTGTACTCCAATTCCCTTTACTATAAATGGAAGATTTTTTTCGTTTTCTGTTGTCATGGGAAAGATGGTTCGAATCATATTATCATACTCCTCATATTAATTATACCATGTCAATATAATCATATATATATCAATATAGTGTGATTGACATGGAGACATGTAGTAGTTACAATATCAATATAATCATATATATATGATTAATGCAAGTGCTATTTTAAAAGGTATAATAATCCAAGATTATATGCATAAATTTTTTATAATATTGCCAGTGTTTGAAATTGAGTTTAGAAATAATCACAAAATATTAGAAAGGTGGCATTATAATGTTAAAAAAATATCCTCCTATAAACCCGAAATGTAACCATATGTTGCATGGCGCAGATTATAATCCTGAACAGTGGAAGGACACACCTGAGATTTGGGATGAGGACATGCGTCTTATGAAACTTGCTAACTGCAACATAATGTCCATAGGGATGTTTTCATGGGTGAACTTAGAGCCCCGGGAAGGGGAGTTTGAATTTGGCTGGCTAGATGAGATAATGGATAGAATAGCTGAAAACGGTGGGTATGTTGCGCTGGCTACTCCAAGCGGTGCTAGGCCTGCGTGGCTATCACAGAAATATCCTGAGGTGTTGAGGGTAGAGTCAAATCGCCGGCGAAATTTACATGGAAAACGGCACAATCATTGTTTTACTTCTCCTATATATCGTGAGAAGGTTCAGATTATAAACCGTAAATTAGCTGAACGCTATAAGGACCATCCGGCATTACTTGTATGGCATGTATCTAATGAATATGGGGGTGAATGCCACTGTGAACTCTGTCAGGAGGCATTCAGGGAATGGCTTAAACAGAAATATGATGGTGATTTAGACAAGTTAAATCATGCTTGGTGGACAAGTTTTTGGAGCCATACTTATACTGATTGGTCTCAGATAGAATCTCCCGCACCCCATGGAGAAAATTTGGTACATGGCCATAATTTAGATTGGAAACGATTTGTAACCGATCAAACTATAGACTTTTTTAAAAATGAGATTGTGCCACTTAGAGAAATAACTCCTGATATACCTGTTACTACAAATTTCATGGGTACATATCCAGGATTAAATTATTGGAAATTTGCAAAAGAACTTGATGTAATATCTTGGGACAGTTATCCCATGTGGCATAGAGAATATTCAGACGCAGATGAGGGTTGCAGAACATCCTTTATCCATGACATAAATAGATCTCTCAAAGGTGGCAAACCCTTTATGTTAATGGAGAGTACTCCTAGTGTGACTAACTGGCAACCAGTTGCTAAGCTTAAGAGACCAGGTATGCATATACTATCGTCACTTCAAGCAGTTGCTCATGGTTCCGATACTGTACAATATTTTCAGTGGAGAAAAAGTCGTGGATCGTCAGAGAAGTTTCATGGTGCAGTAGTAGATCACTGTGGGCATGAACATACTAGGGTATTTAAAGATGTATCTGATGTAGGGAATATATTGAAAAAATTAGATGATGTGGTAGGGACCACAGTTAGACCTGAAGTTGCTATTATCTATGATTGGGAGAATAGGTGGGCTATAGATGATGCACAGGGTCCTCGTATAGAGAAAAAAGACTATCAATTGACATGTGAAAGACATTACAGATCTTTTTGGGAAAATGGTATACCAGTTGATGTAATAGATATGGACTGTGATTTTTCAAAATATAGATTGTTAATAGCTCCAATGCTATATATGGTAAGGCCAGGGGTTGCTGAGAGGATGGAAGAATTTGTAGCATCGGGAGGAACACTAGTGCTTACGTATTGGAGTGGTATTGTAGATGAGAATGATCTATGCTTTTTAGGAGGTTTTCCTGGTCCACTTCGCAAACTTACAGGAATTTGGTCAGAAGAGATTGATGCCTTATACGATCATGATATAAATTATGTTAAGATGATTGATGGAAACGCATTAGAGCTGAATGGCGAGTATAAGGCAGTAGAGCTGTGCGATTTAATTCATGCAGAGACTGCAGATGTACTTGCAACCTATAGCGATGATTTCTATGCAGGAAGACCTGCTTTAACTGTAAATAAATTTGGAGAGGGTAAAGTCTACTATATAGCTTTTCGGAATAAAGATGATTTTTTATCCCAATTCTATGGGCGACTCATTGATGAAATGAATATTACTAAGGTTCTT
>DGES01000028.1:709-3072 GCA_002386065.1 Firmicutes bacterium UBA3920 | reverse complement strand
TTTAAAGATATGTTGAATGGCAAGACAATATCAGATAGGCTAACCCTTAAAGGCTATGGCTTGGCGATTGTTGAACGAAGTTAACTAATATTTACTATATGTAACAGCAAAAAATCTTATGGATTTTTATAATATAAGAAGGTGATTTTATGGAATCATATAATAACTTTTCAGTAGCAATTTATTGTCCGGTTAATGATCTTATGGATATTACTGATTTTAACGAATTTTCAAAGTTATTTGCATGGATTGAAAAACATGTTAGAGTAGATAAGGTATATCTTGAGACTTACAGAGGAGGTAGATTAATTGATCGTGAGCATATAGAAAAAATCCAAGATTTTTTTCGTAGTAAAGGTATAGAAACTTCAGGGGGAATTACGACAGATGCTATTTCTGATGATGAAGGAGGATTTAAATCTTTATGTTATACAAATCCGAAAACTTCCAGAATATTAACTCAGATAGTAGAGTTTACAGCATCATTATTTGACGAAATTATTTTAGACGATTTTTATTTTACAAATTGTAGATGTCCATTCTGCATAGAAGCAAAAGGGGATCTAACTTGGGCAGATTTCAGACTAGATCTTATGCGAAGGGTATCTGAAAATTTGATCATTAATACTGCAAAACGTGTCAATCCGAACGTAGAGATTATTATAAAATATCCTAATTGGTATGAGCATTTTCAAGATACAGGTTATAATTTAGAAGCTGAACCACATATTTTTGATGCCATATATACAGGTACTGAAACACGCAATCCAAAGTATACCCAACAACACCTTCCCAAATATTTAAGCTATTTCAATATGCGATATTTGGAAAATGTGGCACCAGGACGCAATTTAGGCGGTTGGTTTGATCCATTTGAGAGCACCTATAATTTAACTTCTTATGCTGAGCAAGCATATCTGACATTATTTGCGAAGGCAAAGGAGATAATGATGTTTTCACTTGGTTCACTATTAAATCCAGAATATTCCCTCTGTATACCTATCGCTGGACAGTTGTTTACCGATACAGATAAATATATAGGAAAACTAGGTGAACCTACAGGGGTTGCTTGCTATTTGCCATTTCACGGTCATGGGGAAGATTATTTACACAATTATATTGGTATGCTTGGGATTCCATTAGAACCTTATCCAACATATCCTGAAGATGCATCAACTATATTTTTAACTAAAAGCGCAACAAAGGATAAAAATATTCTTTTAAAAGTCCAAAGGAGTTTGATGCAAGGTGCAGATGTAATTATAACTTCTGGTTTTCTTGAGGAGGCAACACGATTGGGATTTCAAAATTTACTGGCAAATGTAGTAGTAACCAATCGAAAGGCAAGAGTAAACCGTTATGTCTACTCGAACGATGGGGGAATTAGTTTCGATGGTTGTGAAGAATCATCAAAAGAAATTATTATTCCACAGTTAGAATTTCATACGAATGATACTTGGGAATTGATTGCAGGCTTGGGAGAGGATAACAATTTTCCTATTTTGCTTAAAACACTATATGGAAAAGGTCGTCTATATATACTTACAATACCTGAAGATTATGGAGATGTATATTATTATCCTAGGAGAATTCTATTACCAATTCGTGAGATTTTTAGTGAAGACCTTCCTATACTCTTAGATTCTTTTTCAAAGGTTGCTCTTTTTATGTATAGTAATGATTGTTTTATATTACATTCATTCCAACCTTGGTATGGTGACATAAAGTTAAAATTAAAAAAGGGATATAGCTCTATTAAGGATTTGGTCAGTGGACAAATAATAAGTGCAGAACAAGCAAATGGGGCAGTAAGACTCCGCCTTGCACCGGGTATAAACAGGGTATTTAAGCTGATAAAGGGATAGATATTATAGAGATTTCAGACAATGATATTTATAAAACTTGGTCTTTAATAGAAATAGAATTTTAGAGTTCTATACTGCCAATGTATAATGTATAGGAGAATGTATATTATACATTGGCAAAGTTTTTCAGAGGTGGTGTCATAAATATTTGACTTCTCTGCAAAGAGTTTGAAAATACATCTCAAAACTTACTTGCTTTAAGATAGAAAGTATGATATATTTATATCGTAATAGTTTATACAGGGGATGGATCAATATATGAATGGACTTAGGAAAGGCAATAAAGAACTAGTAAGAGATCTAAATAGAACATTGGTCTTAAATGAAATAAGAAAGAGGGGCCCTATAAGCCGAACTGAGATTGCACAAAATACAGGCTTGAGTCTTTCTAGCATAACGAGGATTGTTGATGAACTGATAGAGCAAGGTTTTGTATATGAACAAGGAGAAGGTGAATCAACAGGGGGAAGAAAACCCATTTATTTACTTTTTAATTCG
>DGES01000028.1:0-451 GCA_002386065.1 Firmicutes bacterium UBA3920 | reverse complement strand
AGTAATGGATATAATATTAGATGAATTAGTTGCTCTTATATCAAATTGTAAAACCAAAAATATAAAAATATTAGGTGTAGGAATTGGTGTATCAGGACTGGTTGACACTGAAACGGGAGTTTTAATAAATTCTTCCTTACTTGGTTGGAATAATGTTTCTTTTAAATCGACTATCCAAGAAGTAATAGATATTCCAGTTATCGTAGATAATGATGTAAATGCCTATACATTGGCAGAAATGATGTACGGTGCAGGTAAAAACTTAAATAGCTTTCTACTAGTAGAATGGGGCATAGGGATAGGTTCTGGGATTGTATTAGATGGAAAGATATATAGAGGTGACTTTGGTCGCGCCGGCGAGATAGGTCATACTATTCTAGAAAAAGATGGAAACCCATATTATTGTGGTCAAAAAGGCTGCTTGGAGAGATAGGCCAATGAAGAATTTACA
>DGES01000095.1 GCA_002386065.1 Firmicutes bacterium UBA3920 | reverse complement strand
TACGGGATTATATTCTAAAACCTATTGGCAAAAGAGAGCTTGAAAACGTCATAATAAAGATATTACATGAAGACTTTGGAGAAGAAGATCTATTCGATGATGACAGCCATGACATAGATCCCATAATTGGTAAAAAGTATAGTGAACTCTCTGGAATTGTAAATAAGATGCTGTCAAATGTAGAAGAAGATTATGGACAAAATATCAATCTAAAGAGCATTGCAGATAAGTTTAAAATGAATAATGCCTACCTCGGACAATTATTTTTAAAAGAAACTGACATGAAATTTACCGACTATCTAAAAATATATAGACTCACAAAGGCAAAAGAGATGATTGAAAATACTCCTTATAAAATTGCATATATTGCCTCTAAAGTAGGTTATTCTAACCTAAATTATTTCTATCTACACTTTAAAGAATATTTTAATATGACACCTACTGAACTGAGGGAAAACACTCAATAGTACAAATCTATGAACTGTCTATATTTTAAAGAGAACCCAATCAGCTATTAGTGCAGACTAGGTTCCCTTATTTAGTAACAGTAACTATCTTTAAAGCGGTTATTCTGCCTGAGGAGCACCTACAGGACATACATCAGCACATGTACCACAATCTGTGCATAGATCTGGATCTATAACATAGATATCATCACCCTCTGAAATGGCATCCACAGGGCATTCGCTCTGACATACACCGCAAGCAATACATTCATCACTTATAACGTATGCCATGGCGTATCACCTCCTTACATTGAGCCCACAAAATAAGTACTTTAAACCTTTATCAATTACCTATAATATTCTATCATTCTTTTGCAAAAAAGCAAACAATTTTTAGGCAAAATGCAGCATTTTTGTCATATTAGAACAAGCTCAATCATCGAGGAGAGATTTTAATTCATCATCTAAATCCTCATCATATTCATTAATATCATCATACTTATCCCTATTTATCCGTTCTATATCACTGAGACTAAACTCTTTAACATCATATGTGCCATCTTTTTGAAGAATTTTTGCCCTTACACTCTCTTTAAGCACATTCACTTCCATTACTGTACCTACACCCTCAGGTGTCATTATTTCTTCATCAATTTTAGGAGCACAATCTTTCATCTCCTCATAAAACTCCTGTTCAAACCTCAAGCAGCACATAAGCCTTCCACACATTCCTGAAATCTTACTAGGATTTAATGATAAATTTTGCTCCTTAGCCATCTTTATAGATACAGGCTCAAACTCTCCTAAGAACGTACAACAACACATTATACAACCACAAGGACCTAAGCCGCCTATCATTTTAGCCTCGTCGCGCACACCTATCTGTCGCAGTTCTATTCTCGTCTTGAAAATTGCAGCTAAATCCTTTACAAGTTCACGAAAATCCACCCTGCCTTCAGCTGTAAAATAAAATATCACTTTGTTGTTATCAAATGTATATTCCACATCTATGAGGTTCATTGGCAAATTATGTTCTTTTATCTTTTTCAAACATATACCATAGGCTTTTTGCTCTTTCTTTCTATTCTCTTCTAGCACTCTATTGTCATCTTCAGTGGCCTTTCTTATAACACTTTTAAGCGGAGTTACAAGTTCTTCTTCTTTAACCATTTTGGGCTCTACAACCACATCACCATATTCTATTCCTCGAGCAGTCTCTACTATTACGGAATCTCCTTCTTCTAACTCGATCCCATTTGGATCAAAGTAATATATCTTTCCCGCAGGTTTAAAACGTACTCCTACAACTAGCTGCATATTTTGACACCTCCTCTTATCGAAAGTAGCATATTCTCTATAGTAAGTTGATAATTTGCATTGTCATTTAGCATTTTCCGTGCGGTTTCTATATTCTCTATGATAGTTTTTATCTGCCTCGTCGTAAAGAGATTTGAATATAGATTTATATTAGATTTTTTATCTCTATTAATAATCAGATTATAATCACCTGTCTCACTATATATTAACACATCCCGCATGAATACAACAAGTATATCTAATATTGTTCCAATATCATCCCGATTATCCATGAATAGAGCTGTATGTTTTAATATCTCCCAACTTTTCATACTAAGGAGGTTGTCTAAATAGCTTATTACATCTTCCCTAAGGACTTTGAAATTCTCATCTAATGATAGTGCTATAGCTCTACCTGGAAGCCCTTCTGACATGCGTGCAAATATATTTGCTTCATCAGAGGACAATCCTCGTTCTATCAATATAGCATATATATCATCACTAGGCATACGCTTCATAGGTATAGCTTGGCATCTTGAGATTATAGTGGGTAGCAATGCATTTATATTGTCTGTCCCCAATATTATAGTCGCATAGGAAGGCGGTTCCTCTAATGTTTTAAGTAAAGCATTTTGAGCAAACTGTGTCATAGTATGGGCATCATCTACCATATATACTTTCCTATTGCCTTGATATGGTTTTATTACTATATCTCGCCTCAAATTTAGTATATCATCAACCTTTATAGATTTTCCATTAGGTATAAGTTGTATAAAATCAGGGTGATTCCCAGACGCAAATTGCATACACGACTGGCATACCCCACATGGTCTATCTACTGAAGAAGTACAAAGGAGCATATTTGCAAATATCTTCCCCATGGTTGTCTTACCTATACCCTCAGGACCCGCCAATAAATAAGCATGGGCAACCCTGCCGCTGGATATCATAGTTTCAAATCTATCTAGCAGCGAAGATTGCCCAATTACATTTGATTTTCTCATGTGTCTAATTCCCTCCGGTTCTTAAATGGGCGCCATTATGTGACTATATCCACAAAAATGCAAAAACTTTATTCCTAATACTGCATTTGTTAACATGCACCATTCCTTATGTGACTATATCCATCAAAAGACCCTTTATATCGTCTATATATCCCATAACAGTTATATGATCGTGTTGCTCATCTAGGACTTCTTCTGTAAGTTTTTCGAGCTTTTTATCTATCTTTTTGACTATACAGTGTATATTGTAACCCCCATTTGAATCAAAATGATTATGTCTCAAAGTAGTATACATATTGGACACAGCCTTGTCTAGAAAATTTGTTATCAATTTTTTATATCTTAATAACTCAGCCAACGTAAGACGACTGGACAATATCTTTCCCTGCTCCTCTATCTCATATAATAAGTCAAAAAGTTCTTCCTTTAAGGCTTCTTGATGGCTATCATATAATGCATCTTGAAATGTCTTCTGCCGTGTTCTACCAAGTTTACTGGAGTTTACACTACCACCTTGCATAATGGGTAGTTCACCTGCCCGAGAACCTATATCTTTTATCCTCACTTATATCACCTTTAACCTAGAGCTTTAAAAATTTTTCCACATCTAATACAAATACGGTCGCACCACCTACTGTCACCTCAACAGGATAGGGTACATACATACCTGCCGCTCCGGCAACTGGTGAAGGAGATGTTGCCACCTGTCTTCTACTCTTGCATACCTTTTCAATTATACCAATAGCATCATCCAATTTTTCCTCATCTACACCTATTAAAAGCGTTGTATTGCCTGCTCTAAGAAAGCCACCTGTCGTAGCAAGTTTCGTCACACCAAAACCTTCATTCATTAAGGTTGATATAAGTTTCTGAGCATCTTCATCCTGCACTACCGTTATTATAAGTTTCATAATAACCGCCCCCTTTTTAATATTATTATATCCCAGCTTTTGCAATTAGGCAACAAAAATCATTTCACAGTCAATACGTAATATGAGATTTACACATTAAATATCCATACCCCATTTTCATTGAACAATAAAATTTATTCATAAAACTCAGTATATAAGACAAGGAGAGATTGTGTGTTTCTCTCCTTGTCCATATTAATAGTCCATATTAATAAATTTTCTATTATGCATATATAATGACCTTTTACTACTATTTAATCAATTTTTTTCGTACTGCTTCATATATCTCATTATGTATTTCATCTATGGAACGCAACTTGCCGTTCTCCACGCATTTTATTATATGCCATTTATAAAACTCAGCTATCTCATACCCATTGTTATACGAACTTGTTAGATGTTCAAGACTCTTTTCATGTATATCCTTTGCATCATCAGCATCTTTGTTTTCTACCCTGCTATCAAGAAGTTGTATCGAATATTCAGGAGGCATATCAAGAAAGAATACATAGTCAGGCACAGGTAACCCAAATATTCCAAATTCGAAATCTAAAAGCCAATCCAAAAACTCCTGTTTTTCTTTTTTATCTTTTATTTTAGCCCCCTGATGTATCATATTTGAAGGCGTATATCTATCAGCAATTATTATACCACCATTATTATAAAAAATACCCCACGCCTTTTTATAGGATGCATATCTATCTACTGCATAAAAAGTAGAAGCAACATATGGGCTTACATCCTCTGGATTATTACCGAACTCACCATTTAAATACATTTTAACCATTGAACTAGATGAACAGTTGTAATTTGGGAACTCTATCTTGAGGGCATTTTTGCCCTCATGGACAAGTCTATCACAAAGTAACCTACTCTGAGTTGCCTTACCACTGCCATCACTACCCTCAATAGCTATCAAGATTCCCTTCATGTTATACACTACCCTCCAATTACGTATTTATTCCTCCACTACAGGAATTAGGTGTGCTTCTCCCTCTGTACCAAAGAGGAGGGCACCTAATGATTCTAGTTCTAAAAGTTCCTCTATCCCCTCATTATCTATGAGTTCACCAGGGCAAAACCTTGGTATCCCAGGCGGATATGCACCAACCATACCAGCACATATCTTTCCACTTGCATCTTCCAGTGTAACCTTATCAATTATACTATAAAAAGCATCCTTTGGCGACATTATTTGCTTGGGAATCTTGCTAAAAATAGGTGTATGAATTTGGACAGTTTTATACACCGCCCCCTTATCTGCAAGGGATCTGAGAGAATTAAAAAGCCTATTTAACATATCCATATCATCCGATACAGTACATATAAATACCACATGATTCATATCAGCCATCTCGGCTTGTATACCCATGTGCCGCAAATAATACTCTGCTTCATAGCCCGTCATATTAAAGGGACGTACATCTAAAACTAATCTTGTCCCATCTAAACATGCTACTTCATCCCACTTTGCATCGGAAAAAAAGTTAGGCCCATATTCCCTCTCGAACTCCGCCTTTAAATCCTCTAGAGAACATAATAGATTGTCTAGCCTTGTTCTCCCCTCCTTTACCATAAAATATCTTGCATAATCCAAAGATGCCATAAGCATATATGATGGGCTAGTAGACTCTATCAAACTCAAAATATTTTTGACCTTATATTTGCTATGTTCATCTCCATTTATATGAAGATAGGCACTTTGAGTAAAAGCTGGCAATGTCTTATGTGCACTTTGAACCCACATATAAGCGCCGGCGTCCTTACTCGATTGAGGTAATTTAGGATGAAAGGGAAAATGTGCACCATGCGCCTCATCCACCAATAAAATTTTCCCCCTACTCTTTAAAATATGGGCAATCTCCTTTATATGACTTGCCATACCATAGTAGTTTGGATGGACAAGCACCATACCTCTCACATCAGGGTGTCTATCTAGGCATTCTCTAACCGTATCGACAGACACCTGAGTGGGAATCTGGGCAAACGAATCGTATTCTGGCATTATATATACAGGCTTTACATCGGCAAGTATCATGGCACCCCATACCGACTTATGACAATTCCTTGGTACTATTAGCTTATCTTTTGCATGACAGGTAGACATTATCATGGCATGTATACCACATGTAGAACCATTTACCAAGAATAGTGTGTCTTTAGCACCAAATGCCTGGGCTGCTAGTAATTGTGCCTCTTTTATGGCACCTTCTGCTTTGTGAAGATTATCTGTCCCCGGAATCTCTGTCACATCCATACCTACTATATTATCTATTATCTCAGGAGGAAATCCTCGTCCCATTTTATGTCCTGGCATATGAAATGGAATAGTCTCCTCTTCTATATAATTTCTAAGGGACTCTACAAGTGGCATATAGGTCTGCTGCATTCAGTTATTCTCCTAATATTAACTTTTCTAAAGTCAAAGGATCTATATATTTACCATCTTTATATGCCCTCATATTTCCCCCAGATATTTCATCTATTAATGCTATATGTCCATCCTCTCCTACCCTGCCAAATTCTAATTTGATGTCATATAGCTCTATACCTCTCTTAGCTAGTTCTTCCTTAATTATATTACTAATCTCTATAGTAAGTTCCTTTAATATCTTGTATTCATCCCTAGATAAAATTCCAAGCATATGAAGAGCATCTTCGTTTATGGGTGGATCCTGCCTATCGTCATCTTTGAGTGTAACCTCTACAAATGCATCTAAAGGCTGCCCTTCTTCGGCATACATTCCATACCTGCGAAGAAAGCTACCTACTGCTCTATATCGACATATGACCTCTAAACCATTTCCAAATACCTCTGCCGGTTTCACTTTCATGGTTCCTTCTTCTATATTGGATTCTATATAGTGGGTGGGAATGCCCTTATCTTTCAGTAGCTCAAAGAAAAATGTACTAAGCCGAAGGGCTGCCTTGCCGGCGCCTTCAATGGTAAGTCCAACTTTATTTGCCCCTGGATCAAACTTACCATCCTCTCCTGTCACATCATCTTTAAACTTTAAAAGATAATTACCATCATCCAATTCATATAAATCCTTTGTCTTTCCCTTAGTTATAAGTTTCATACTATCTCTCCTCGCATAATATGTTTGAAATTATATTTTCTATATTTTAAATTTGCTTTTTAGTTATTCTAAAAAATTTATCCTCTAAAGCAATATCTTTTATCCATATCGTATATCGGCTTTATTATACCATATTAACTCCCTATTCAGCATATTAAATTTTTAGTCCATAATAGCTGTCTCTTATACACATCT
>DGES01000064.1 GCA_002386065.1 Firmicutes bacterium UBA3920 | reverse complement strand
CTACCTCCTATCTTACTCCTCAGGTATCAGCGTCAATATCTCTTTTATAGGCATACACATCTCATCTGCCTCTTTAGCGCGATGATTCTTAAGTATGCTCTTTGCTACGTTTTGCATCGCCGGAAAAGCGCTTCTTGTTAGATGGTTTGCATAAATTACTATATTAACCCCACGTTTTTCAAACTCTTCTTCAGTTACAGAATTAAAAGAGGTTGGCACCACTACAAGTGGAGTTGCAGGGTCTTTCCTCCTAAACTTTTCACAAAACTCAAATATCTCAGCCGGATCTTTTTTTCTTGAATGAATCATAATGCCTGTAGCTCCAGCATCAACATATGCAAATGCTCTTTCTAAAGCATCTTCCATACCTTTTTCCAATATTAAGCTTTCAATCCTGGCAATGAGTAAAAAATCATTTGTCCTTAAAGCTGCTTTCCCTGCTGACAATTTAGCACAGAAATTTTCTATGCTATCTTGGGTTTGAGAAACCTCAGTCCCAAATAAAGAATTTCTCTTAAGACCTGTCTTATCCTCCACTATAACAGCAGAAATACCCATACGTTCTAAAGTACGAATATTATATACAAAATGTTCTGTCAATCCGCCAGTATCTGCATCAAAAATAATCGGTTTAGTAGTTACATCCATAATTTCATCCACTGTCTGCAAACGAGCTGATATATCAAGTAATTCAATATCTGGTTTTCCCTTCGCAGTAGAATCACATAAACTCGAAACCCACATAGCATCAAATTGACGTGTTTCACCATCTTGTACAACAGTCGTCTCTTCTACGATCAATCCTGTTATACCATTATGAGCTTCAAGTACCCTCACCAATGGTTTCATTGCAAGTAAATCTTTAAGTCTCCTACGCCGAATATCTGGCATAAAAAGATGTTCTCGCTGTCTGCGCTCCAGAGCATCGTATTCCTCTAAATGGGAATATGGAAACTCAACAAGTTTACCACCATATTCATTTAGAAGCTCTATTACCTCTTCCCTAATTGGACGCTGAAAACCCGTTACCCAATCATCACCATGAACTACGTAATCTGGCTTTAGTTTGCGAATATTTTCTGCATAGCTTAAAGTTGTCTGTGGAATAACTCTTTTTACTCCTTTTATACTCTCTATAAGCTTGACCCTTTCATCGTATTTAAGTATAGGAAAACGCCTATAACTAGCCACAACTTCATCTGTTAAAACGCCGATTGTTAATTCTCCAAGTTCTGCTGCTTTCTTAATGATTTCTGTGTGACCTCCATGGATAACATCTGTACTAAAACTCATATATACTGTCTTCTTCACTTTTTATCTTCCTCCTAAAATTATTCCTAGTTTCAACATATCATAAAAAATCTAGCGATTAAACTATAAATCGTTACAATTTGGACATTTTAATCATTTTTTCTACTGTTAGTATTTGAATTAGATTATAATAGAGCAATTTGTCTCTTAACAATTTTCAAATCCTCTGGCGTATCTACCTCACTACAAAGTTTGTCCTTAAAATCCATAGGGTAAATATGGCAGTCGTCAGATACTTCATTGAAAGCATTCTCCGCATAACACGATACTTGACCTTCCTCACAAAATTCAATAATTTTTTTAAGCCATATAGTCCAATCAGTCTCGTTTAGCTTATATAACGGTTGGGCTGCCATCGCATGTTCAAAAAATTCAATTCCTATTTTTCTTATCAATCCATTTTTGATAACTGCTTTAAAATCTTTAGGAGGTAATGGTAAAATCGAACTTACAGTCATACAGCTATGTCCTTGCTTTAAAATATCTTTTAAAACTCCTGTCTCAAATACCAAGTCACCATGCATAAGCACAATATCACCTTCTAGTTGTGCTCTTGCCAGATAGATAGAATATATATAATTCGTCCTAGCATATAGAGGATTCTTTACAAAACTATATTTTAACCTAAGATCTAATGATTTACAGTAATCTACTAATACTTCATCAAAGAAACCTGTTGTAATTACAATATCATTTATTCCACACTGTTCTAAAAGTTTAAGCTGATAACTAATAATCGTATCATCTTCTGAAATTTTCGTCATACACTTGGGATGTTCGGATGTTAAATCCCCCATCCTTGTACCCATCCCCGAGTTTAAAATCAAAGCCTTCACTCAATCACACTCCTTCAAATAAGACATAAAAGCTTCTTTGTTTTCTGCAGGTGTTGTAGTAGGTCTTCCAAGATCAGCTCTTGAACCTATAGCAGATTTGACTTCAATAAACACAGGACCTTCATCTAACTTTTCTAGCACACAATTTAACTCGTCAAGCTTATCCACTGAATATGCATATCTATAACCACAACCCAATGCAATTTGTACTAAATCCATCTTATCGGCTACTGTCGGCATACCTCCTACCGACTCATGAGCACTATTATTAATAACAACATGGACATAATTTTTAGGCGATTTAGTAGCTATTATAGCCATTGAGCCCATATGCATTAACAGTGCACCATCTCCATCTATGCACCATACCCTCTTATTGGGCTTATTAAGTGCAATACCTAGTGCAATAGAAGAACTATGTCCCATAGAACCTACAGTTAAAAAATCATATTTATGAGATTGTCCTTTGCTTTCCCTTATCTCAAAGAGTTCACGTGATGTTTTCCCTGTAGTAGATACAATAATATCCTCATTGGCCACATCAACTATACGCTCAATAATTTGTTCACGCAGTAATGTATGCTTATTTTTATAATACACCTTCTTTTCATACGTTAATCCGCCCTTTTTAATAACAAAAGCAACACTCTTACCAGCACCAAGTAAAACTTTGAAATCAGATTTCTTATGTTGAAGTTCTTCTATATTTGTATCTTTATCTATTACCATATAGGCTATATCCATTACATCCAATAACTTTAATGTAATTTCACCTTGAAAATCATGTTGCGGTTCATCCTTTAGACCTGGTTCTCCCCTCCAGCCCACAACAAATATACAAGGTATACCATAGACCCTATCATTTAACAAAGAGGCTACTGGATTGATTATATTACCAAGTCCACTATTTTGAAGATAAACACATGGAATATTACCCGTAGATAAATAATGTCCGGCTGCTAATGCAACAGCATTACCTTCGTTGGCGGCTATTATATGATTATCTGATATACTATATTCATCCATTAAATAATTACACAGAGGTTTTAACTGGGAATCCGGAACCCCTGTATAAAAGCTAACACCCATATCGCTAAGTTGAAATACAAAATCTAATATATACATCATCTCACATCTCCTGCTGTTTTCTCTTTACATACATCTTTAAATTGGCTATTAGTTGTATCTAAATCCACCTTTATGATTCCATGATGTGATTTTCTCTCTTCTATAGGCGGCAGTGTCATATAATCACCATAAATTTTCGATAAAATAAAATCATAATCTTTAGGAATAGGAAAAACATACCCTTCAAATTCACCGTCTATGGTATTGTGAAAAATATCTCTTTTAACCATGTATTTAATATACTTTCTTTTAGCAGCACCACCGGTTAAATGTGAAACATATTTCGTTTCTTGGTTTTGAAACATACAAGCAATTTGGGTTTGCAATTTATCCGTCCAATTTTTGGGAATAATTTTTGTAATATAATGACAAACTAGCATGAGAAACTTCTCCACAGGATTTTTAACATTTAAGCATATTTTTTTCACTCTACTCAAATTTATTATTCCTACAATCCACATTAGCTTTTGTTGAAACATACCACGAAAAGTATTTGGTAATACATTATCCATTGGAAATATATCTATAAATATACCATGATGTATCTGAATCTCAGATAAATTATCTTGTACAAATAAAGTGTTATTCTTTCTTATTTTTGCATACTGCCTAATATAATTTTTATCTGTTTCATAAGTTTGTAAAAAATATTTTGGATCTAAATCCATTTTACAAGCCTCTATAAATTTATTATAATCCTCTCTTAGTAAGCATATATCTATATCGTCATCCCATGGAATAAACCCCTTATGCCTGACTGTTCCTAAAAGTGAACCTGCAAATAATAAATACTTAATATCATATTTTTTGCATATTCTATCTACTTCTAGTAAAATTTCTACTTGCGCTTTTTGAATTTTTTTAATATCCATTCCTAATATATTATAATGATATACAGACATACTTAAATAGAAACTCCTTCCTTTTACAGGTAATCTCATTGTAACGATTGTCATATAATCACAAAGAACATATTTGAAGTTTGTATGAATATTAAAAGATATAATTTATATACTTTTTCACTCTTCATCTAAAAATTTTATATGTTCCAATCTATGCGTTGGTTTTCTTTGCTCCAAAGGAGGAAGAGTCATATAATCATCATATTGAATTGTTAATATCTCATTCCAACCTTTAGGTGCAGGAAACATATATCCTTCAAAATTTAGTTCTTCAATATCTTCATAAGCACTACTTGGATATAGGTTATCCAAATAACTAAATGGATAAGAAAAAATACATTTATATTTTGTCTTTTTATCATTATTTGAAGTAGCCACTTTCTTTTGTAATTTTAATAGAAATCTAGTAGAAAAAAGTTTTCCTGCTAATGAAGCTATTTTTATTGCACTTTTAATAAAAAAATTATCATAATTTTTCATATCTAAAGTTACCTTGCTTTTAGTCAATCCTTGGATAATTTTTATTATAAATATATTTAATTTATGAATATATTTATTATCATGTGCATTGTCAATAGGGAATACATCTACACACAGTCCCTCTCTAAATTTGTTTTTTTTGTCGTTTATTAATTTTGTTTTTGTATCTATAATTTTTGCAAACCCAAATGGATAATATGAATCGCTTTCATTTGTTTGAACAAAATATTGCTTTGGAAGTTCCTCTGTTGCAACTTGTATAAATCTCTCATAATCGTCTCTAAGCATTGATATATCAATATCGTCATCCCATGGAATAAACCCTCCATGTCTGACAGCCCCTAATAATGTTCCTGATTCCAAAAAATACGTTATTCCGTGTTTTTTACATATACGATCTATTTCTAACAATATTTTTAATCCTCTTCTTTGGACTTTATCTATACTGTTTTCACATCTAGGCATTTCTTAACCTCTCATATCTTTCAATATTTTGCTCTTCCAATTTATAGCATTATGTTTATATCTTTTATACTAAAATATATAACAACGACAAAAATTAAAAAAATAAACAATTCTTAATCTTAGAACTTCCAAAAATAACTATAATATCATCTATTATTCACTATCTATATTAATATTTTTTTTAAATCATTAAGTGAACTAATTATGTATTTAGGCATATAAGACTTATCATTGATACTAGATGAATATAAACCTATTTCATTTTTATACATAACTGTTGTAATACCAAGCCTATTAGCCGTAACAAAATCCTTAGCTATATTATCTCCTACATAAAGCGCTTCTTCAGATTTTATATTGAGAATTTTTAACATTTTTTCATATCCTTTTGCATTTGGTTTTCTGAATTCAACTCCCCCTAATTCATCAGTTATAATTATGGCATCACAATATTCTTGCAATCCCAAAGCCTTTATTTTATTCCATTGTCCTTCAGGCCTTCCATCTGTTATAATGCCTATTTTAAAACCATTGTCTTTAAGCCAATTTAAGATCTCAAGCGTCTCCAATGGTAAACTAATATCTGGATAGTGTTCTCTATATAATTCTATACTCTTTTGCAATAAAGAAACTTCATATATATCATAGACCTCTAGCAATCTATTAAAGACTCTCTTTCTATCTTTGTCAAATAACTCCAAAAGTGTGGCAAATATTTCTTCAAAATCTAAGTTTGTTTTATTTTCAATATATTGGGATACTGTTTTAAATCCACTTATAATATAATCTTTTTCTGGATACAAAGTATCGTCCAAATCAAATATAACTGCTTTATATTTTTTGGTAATTGCCATCATCTCCTTCATATAGGGCAATACTTTGATCAAATCTTAAAAAAATATAATTGGGTCTTGCTGCATTTTGCTTAAATTGAAGTTTCTTGCCATCTAACAACTCATACAATGCTTCAATAGAATTGGCTCCTGCTTTCATACTTAGTGGGCTCCCACCACCAAATCGTGCATTTATTTCAATAAAATAAAATTCATTATCTAATACACTTTTTATTGCTTGGATAGTTACTGGTCCTTTAGGCTTTGCATAAGCAATTATCTTTTTTACATCTTCTATTAATTTCTTATCATTTTCAATTTTAGCTTTTGCTACTTCACCGCTTCGTGTTGCAATTCTTAAACGAGGAGTAATATAGATTGGATTTCCTGAAAAATCACAAAAAACATCTATGGTATATTCTTGACCTTCAATTAATTCCTGAATAATATAATCTCCTATATAGTACTTAAAAAATATTAATTCTTTTTTATTATTAACCTTAAATGCATTAATTGAGGAACTTCCTGATATGGGTTTAATAAAACAAGGAAATGTTCCTCTATAGGCTTTCCCTTCCCAAAAACTTTCAGGAGTTTTTACACCAATCTTTTTGAACATTTTATAAGTTTTTCTCTTATCATTAGTTATAGAAATAAATTCTTTGTCAGATATAAGTACTGTAGTTCCAATTTTTTTAAACTCTTCAACATTTATTGCTAATTTTTCTAATTCTGTATCAATTGTAGGAACCAATAATCTTATTTGTTCTTTTTCGCATATATCAAGTAAAGTTGAAATATAATTCTCATTTCTTATAGGAGGTACAACATAAAACGTATCTGCAAAATATAAAGCAGGGGCTAAATCATTCATATCTGCACAAATTATTTTTCCATCACTATTTTGTTTATTTCTTTCGTCTATAAATAACTGAACTAATTCTACTCTTCTACCTGCACTTGTAATAAGTATATTAATTGCTTTTCACTCCCTCCTAAACACTCTTTGATTCACCTTTAAAAAAAGGCATTGTTTCACATTGTGAGTTGTTTATACCTTTTCCACTAATTACATTATAAATTGTCATGCAAAAAATTTTCAAGTCCAGAAGAAATGACTGATTATCTACATACCAAACATCTAACTCGAATTTTTCCTCCCAACTAATTGCATTTCTACCATTAACTTGTGCCCAACCTGATATCCCAGGTTTTACTTCATGTCTTCTCATCTGTTCAGGCGTATAATATTCAAGATATTGCGGCAACAAAGGTCTAGGACCAATGAAACTCATTTCTCCTCGAATTATATTAAAAAGTTGAGGAAGCTCATCTATACTTGTCTTACGTAAAAATGCTCCAACCTTTGTTATTCGTTCCATATCTGAAAGTTCCTTCCCATTACGTTTAGTTTCAGTAATCATTGTCCTGAACTTATAAACCTTAAATATCTTTCCATCTTTACCAGGACGCTCTTGCTTGAATAAAATGGGACCTTTCGGATCTTCAATCTTTATTGCTATAGATACAACCAGCATTATAGGCATTAAAACTATCAATAACATTATCGCAAAAATAAAATCTAATATTCTCTTTATATATTTTTCATACATTCAAATATAACCTCCAGAAGGTTCATTTTATTATTTATTCAATATATCCCATTTTATATCAAATATTCTTTTGAAGATTTAATGTTTCATATTATATTACAATGTAACATTTAGCTTTGCATTACTTATATATTATAAATTAAAACTAACATATATATTTATACAGCACCTGTTTCATAAGTCGATTCCTTTTTATATATTCGTCTTTTCCCACAATGGATATTTTCATCACATATCTTATAGTTAAAAGTAGGTACAAGCTTTTTTACCTGTCTATATAGTTCTTCTATATCTTTAGATTTTAACAATATTTGAAACTTGTCTATCTCCTCAAATAATAAATTAGGATCATATCCATTGGCCTGCATTACATATATCTTATTATTAGCTGTCTTGGCTACCTCTTCATTTGAAAAATTTATCTCCTCATACATCTTCTCACCTGGTCTAAGCCCAGTAAACTCTATCTTTATATCCCTATGCGGTTCAAGCCCAGCCAATCTTATTAATGTGCATGCAAGGTCATATATTTTTATCGGTTCGCCCATATCTAGAACAAAAATCTCTCCACCTTTTGCCATTGCACCTGCTTCAAGTACCAACTGTACTGCCTCAGGTATGGTCATAAAATACCTCTCTATATCCCTGTGGGTAACTGTAACAGGTCCTCCCATCTCAATTTGCTTTTTAAATGCTGTCTCTTATACACATCT
>DGES01000049.1 GCA_002386065.1 Firmicutes bacterium UBA3920 | reverse complement strand
TGCCAATAAAAACTTGACACACACCCTCATACGTTAAGTGTTTACCTTTCCTTCTTTTTTTGTTATCATGTATATGACCCAATGATTTATCCTCCTTTGTATTTGTGGTTATTTACATTGTATAGGATATTTCATTGGGTTTCAATTTTTTCATTTCCCTTCACTTCATTTTACAACTCGCCTCTAAATATTTAGAAAATTTAATCTATTCTTGTTGTGCATTAACTACAATACTCGATATAATATGCTTCTTTTTAACTTTTTTATACCTAAATATATATTATAATTCCACTCCCTTTTCACGGAGTCTCCGGTCTATAATTTTATCCATGAAAATTTTTATGGTAGCTGCTATAGGCACTGCTAAAAACATTCCTAAAACACCATATACCTGCTGACCTATCAAAATAGCAGTTATAACCCAGATTGGAGAAAGCCCAACCTGTTCTCCCAAAATCTTAGGGCCAAGATACCAACCATCAAACTGTTGTAACAAAAAGATATATATAATCACCCACAATGCCTTTATTGGACTATAAAATAAAGTTATTATAAAAGACGGTACCATACCTAAAAACGGCCCAAAATAGGGAATCATATTGGTAATACCAACAATTACACTCAATAATAAAGCAAATTCTACTTTCAATAATTTTAAGCCTATAAAACAAAGTATTCCAATAATTATAGAATCTAAAGACTTCCCCAATATAAATCTTGAAAAAATTCCATTAATCTCAGAAAATGCATCCATCAATCTATCTGCTTTGTCATCAGCTGTAAATGCATAAATAAATCGCGTTACAGTCCTTTTTAAGCTATTTTTATCTTTTAATATATATATGGAAATAATGATAATAAATATACCTTTTACAAATGAAAATGTCACGTTAACTGCACTAGATAACATTGTATTAAGCCCTTTAGTCAGATATTTAGATACAGTCTCTATAATTTCCCTAGTCTTTTGCTCTAGGTTACCATTTGATTTATTATACAATTCAATCTTATCTGCACTATCCTTTATCCATTTCTGTGCCATATCAAGATAATCTGGAATAGAGACCAACAAATCACTTACACTACTTATCACCTTTGGGGTCAAAATAGTAACTATGAGAATGATTATCCCTATAAATATCACATAGGTTAAGATTAAGCTCCACATCCTGCTTAATTTAAGTTTTTTCTCTAAATATATCATCAAAGGATTGAGTATATAGGCTATGCAAAAAGCCCAAACAAAAATCCCAATTATAGGGCTAATTGCCTCAGTTAAAGAACTTATATTAGATATTAATTTATATAATATAAATGACAAAACAATTATCGGTAACAGTTCTATATATGGTATTTTAGATTCTTTAAACAATTTGACTTCTCTCCCTTTATCTTCTGTTCAACATAATTTATAAATAATATTAATTATATTTGAAATAACTAAATTTAAAATTCATACTCTTATTTATTCTATTCTTAATATTAATAATCAGCAATTACGTTTAATGTATAAAACTATTATATACTAAAGCTAAAATAAATAAAATAAAAATAAGCACCTATTATTAGTGCTTTAATCCTGTTTATCGTTAATAAAATGTTGCTATTCTCAATTTTTATAAAGACCATTTTTTATAATCATACAATTTTTTTAAAATACTTTTCTTTTTTGTTTTCTCTAATTCTGGATTCATAATCGAAATATATGCATAAACTTCTTGAGGACTCATTTTTAAAGGAAGAAGCTTTCCATTATTCACAGTGTTTATTATATCTTTATCTATTATTTGATCATTCAATACATTAGACCAACAATTATCTTGAGTAAAACCTAACTGATAATATCGCGTCAGTAACTTAAGATTATCGGCAACACTGGTGATTATTGTGATTAACGCCTGCTTGTTATGCCTTTTATAATGAATAATGATAGATTTTAATTTGTCAGAAATACTCTGAATAATATCTTGCCGTTCTAAAAGCAATATTTTGCTAGATATTTGCCCATTATCAGTACCTTTTGAAATATATTCAAAAGTTTTATCATGAAACAACTGTTTAATCTGTCGAAGTTTTTGATAATTAATTTCAAAGGAAATTAAATCATGCGGCAGATTTTCTATTATATTCTTTATTACTACAGTAATATCTTCAGTGCTACTATTTGTCTGCATTATTTTAATAAGATTATCATAAGGTAATCCTTCTATCGGTCCATTTACTATATAGGTAATAATATTTTGAACTGCATGATTTTCATCTTTACCAAATTCGTAAATTAACTCTAAAGAATTGGCGCCACAAGTATCCAGAAATAAAATATCTATTTTTTTATTTATTTCATTTGTAGCCATATTTATGGCTTTAACCATTTCAGGAAATCCCATTATATATGGGGCTTTTCTGCTATAATCGGTCATCATACCAACGCAATTATAACTATGCCCACTTAATATTAACATATATTTTTTTGCTGGATAGGACAATATTCCCCATTTGACGAAATAATAAAGCTGCTTAGGATCCGCCAAATTGACCTTTCCTAGATTCCCTACCAACTCGGAACTACCTTTTTTAACAAAGTAACGTCTTACTCCGCTCCAGCTGTATTTATCATTGTAATTTATATCATTTCGAATAAGTTTCACGAGTTTATATTCTGCTCTGCCAATTTGCAAAACAACATGGACATTAAAACTTGACCCAACCTTTTCCATATCAAACATAGCTTGTCGTATTTCCGGTTCGAGTTCATTGTTGCCATTTGCATATATTAGAATTGTCCAATCAGCTTCATGCTTGATTTTATCCAATTCAATTTCTCCTTGTTGAAAACAAACAGCATAAAAGCTAATACTAGAAACAAATTAGCTTATAGATCCCGTATTAAAAAATGAAATACCTCGTACCGGTTTAGGTGTTTTATTGAGCAATATTCCAACATCATCGTCAAAAAAATCTATTACTGCTAAATCCATTTTACCGTCCCCATTAAAGTCGCCAGAGTCTATTTTTATGGGATAGTTGTTCACGGGAAAGAACTGTTCTTCCTGAAAAGTGCCATCCCCATTTCCAAGCAATATTGCAACTTTGTTATTATCTACGTTTGTCACTGCCAAATCCATCTTACCATCACCATTAAAATCTTCAGATACGATACCAAAAGGACCTACCCCTGCAGAAAAAAATGTTGGGCTTTGAAAAGTGCCATCCCCATTTCCAAGCAGGATCGCAACTTCATCGCTAACATAATTTGTTGCCGCAAGATCTATTTTGCCATCACCATTAAAATCATTTGCAGTTATATAACAAAGTCCTGAACCAGCCGGATACGGGACTGCATTCATAAAAGTACCGTCACCGTTTCCAAGCAGAATATTAATTTGGTTATCTCCACAAGCTACTGCTAAATCAATTTTGTGGTCACCGTTGAAATCAGTAGCTATTATTCCATCAGCTGGAGCGCTTATAGGATAGGTAACCATATTATTAAACGTGCCATCCCCATTGCCAAGCAATACGCCGATGATATTGTTAGATACATCTGTAATAGCCAGATCCATATTTCCAATGTTTCTAAAATCGGCGGATACAATGTTGATAGGATTTGAACTTACAGCCAATGCAATAGCAGGTTGGAAAGTGCCATCTCCGTTTCCGAAAAGCACTGCAACATCACTGCTGTTTGAATCGGTCACAGCCAAATCCATTTTGCCATCTCTATTGAAATCAGCTGCGGTAACAGCAGTGGGATTTGCACCTACAGGAAAAGTTCCCCCATCTCTAAAAGTGCCATCTCCATTTCCAAGCAATATTGCAACATTGTCATTTTGATTACACACTATTGCTAAATCTATAATACCGCTGCCGGTTAAGTCCGTAGCCACAATACCATAAGGACCGTCATCTACCATATAAAACACAGTTGGTTCAAATGATACATTCATAATTACACTCTCCAATAGCTAATTTGCTTTTTATTTATAATATGCAAATTTTCTTCTTGATGTTACAGCATTCAACTAATCTTATGTTACAATTTTTTCTAATTTATAATTGAATTTATTCAACTCAATCTGTGTTTAATAGTAGTAGACAGCATGAAAAATAACAGAAAAATCTTTAATAAAAAGGCTTAATGATTTTCATTATTCAACATCTACTATAATAAATCTCTTCTCAATTCACTAGCTGATTTAGGTGATATATAAGCCGGAGGAATATCAAGTACTGTCTTTGCACCGATAATTCCTATCCTATTTAACCTATATACTGCCCTTGCATAGGCAATAAGCACACAAGCAGTAAATTCTGCATTATTTCCTAGCTTAAGAGAGTATTCTATCATGCTTGTATTTTCATCCTTTGCTCCTGTCACACCACTGTGAATTACAAGTCCACCATGGGGTAACCCTCTATGTTCTCTTTCGAATTCTTCCTCAGTTATAAAAGTGACATATGTCTCATATCCCTCGAAATAATTCTTCATTGTCTTTATTCTATGCTCTATCTCAGCTTTATCTGCACCTTCTTCTACCACAACATAACAATCACGAATATGCTTATCCATATTTGTAAACTCTGGTAGTTTTCCTTCTCTTACTGCATTTACCGCAGACTTTTTTGGTATAGTATACTGTACAGCATCCTTAACGCCTTTGATCCTACGTATTGCATCAGAATGACCCAAACTCACACCTGGACCCCAAAAAGTATATCCCTTACCCTTAGGCAATATAGCCTCTGCCATAACGCGATTTAATGAAAATAATCCCGGATCCCAACCACCTGAGACAAGGCTTGTATTCTTCCCTTCCTTTGCACTTTTATCTACAGCAACAAAATATTCTGGTATTTTGGCATGGGTATCAAAACTATCTACTGTATTAAATTTTTTAGCAAAATATGGACCCTGTTCAACAAGATCAGTAGCCGACCCGCCACACAATATCATCACATCTATAATATCTTTATAAGATTCTACTTCCGAAATATGCACAACCTCTACATCTGGATCGTCTACATTTATACTATTAGGATCCCTTCTTGTAAATATAGCTACAAGATCCATATCTTCATTTTGATACGAAGCAAGCCTTACGCCCTTTCCTACATTTCCATAACCCACTATACCAATTTTTATCTTATCCTCCAATTTGCTTCCTCCCATCACATTTCTAAGTTTGCCATATATGTCAATACATAAATAGATAAGAAACTATAATTCCGAAAATAGCTTTATAGTTTTACTAATTGCAATATATCTCTAGGTACATCTAGCACTATAGCTGCATCGATATATTCTGGAGATTCAGCACCCCATTTAGCTAGAGCAAAATCAATATTTGCTGCATTAGCAGACTTCATATCATGTATGGTATCACCCACATATA
>DGES01000118.1 GCA_002386065.1 Firmicutes bacterium UBA3920 | reverse complement strand
AAAGGTACAAAGCAAAAAACTCTCAAATGAAATACCTTGACTTTTATAGTTTGGTGTATCGATATTTGAAATATTATGAGATATTATCTCATCTCTCTGCCATGTAGCATCCAGTGCTTTTTGTAAATATCCAATATTAGTAAAAAAACCATTACCCAAACTATTCACTCCCTCCTTGCTGATATATAAAATATAAACTTACAGGCAAATATTACTATTTTATGTATTCGACATAATTCCTTAAAATCCTTTTTTAGTTAGTTGCTTTTTCTTTTTATATTCGAGATTCAAAGCTCATTCAATAGTTAATTTTATAACATTTTCCAAAATTATAAAATGCGTCTTTTGTTCTATTTTGTCTAAATATACATTATTTCTATCTATTGATGTTTGATAACAATTTAATATCTATATATCTCTATTTTGTATATCCTTAAATAAAAAAAGAACCCTATATTGGGTCCTAATCGTATAGATCAGAATTGAGAATCTCAGTATATACTTTAAAAATTTCATCTAATTCTTCTTTGTCCTCTATGCCAACATACATGTCATATCCTTCATCATCCTGCTCAACTCGCAGAATTACCACTGATTCATTATCTTCCAAAGTAGCTAAAATAATATAGTCTTGTTCTTTATAGGTAAGAGTCATAAGATATTCAAAAAAGACAGAATCCCCATTTTCATCTATTAATTCCACTATATTATCATTATCATTATCATTAACATTATTCATTATCTCCTTTCTCTCCTTTCTTATTGTTCTCATAATCTAAATATCCTTGCAATATGAACACTGCTGCTATTTTGTCTACAATTTGCTTTCTCTTTTTTCTACTCAAATCTCCTTCTAACATAGCCTTATCTGCTGAAACAGTAGTTAAACGCTCATCCCAGTATACAACTTCAATTCCTATATGTTTTTCTATAGATGCTCCAAATTTTAATATTTTTTCAGCTTGTGGTCCCACGGTACCATTCATGTTTTTAGGAAGACCTATAACTACTTTTCTAGGTTTATATTTTTGTATAAGCAAATTAAGTTCATCTATATCAGACCTTTGATTATGTCTTTCAAATGTCTTTACCGCCTGCGCAGTTATACCTAAAGGATCACTTACTGCAACTCCTACATATCTGTCGCCCACATCTAATGCTAATATTCTCAACATTGACCTCTCCTTATTGCAACTTAATTATATTATCTTAATAGCCATTTCAGGACATTCTGACCCACAATAACCACATAAAACACATATAGTATTATCTACATGAGCTTTACCATCATTACCTATGTAGAGAGCACCTTGATTACATCTATTTACACATTTACAGCATCCCTGACACCAATCTTGTATAATGAGTTTTCTATTTACATTTTTTAAAGTATATTCTAATTCTCTGTCAATCGTTCGATTCCTAAAAAACTCAACATTAGCCTTTATCTCTTCCCGACTCTGCATTCCTATAGCTATTGAATGTGTATATGGAAAATCTAAAATATAATTCATCGCATTATAATAATCACTAATGAGATGTCCCCCTCCCAATGGTTTCATAAGATAGATTCCTTTGCCATGTTTATATGCTTCCTCTATCGCCATTTCCATTTGAGTTCGAGTACCATCTACAATACCTAAACCTCTATAGTTCAAAATAGGAAAAATTATGTCTATCTCAGGCATTACAGATGCAGCCTTTACAGCTGCAACATGATGTGTAGATATGCCAACTGCTCGAATCTTTCCCTTTTGCTTTTGTTTTATAAAATATTCAAGTGCCTCCCTATGTCCTTTTAATGTGTAAGGTCCTTCTTGTTCGTGTAACAAGAAAAGATCTACATAGTCCCTATTTATCTCTTTAAGTGCCCTATCCAAAGTTTTCTTTGCTGTATCTATATTATATGCATAAGATTTTGTAGCAATTATTAAATCTGGTTTCTTTTTAAGAACACCCTTTATGTATGAATAAGTGTCATAAAGATCTGCAGTATCTATAAAATTTATACCACAATCTATTGCATATTCTAATATATCTATTCCTTTGGATAACGACAGATGTTTTTGAAGGGGCCCAATCGTAAGGGCCCCAAAGCATAGCTTAGACACCTCTATTCCAGTATTTCCTAATACACTATATTCCATTCCAAACACTATCCCTTGTCTATTGTTTATCCTCTTTTTTATTATGTTTCATGTAAAATTTTATAAGTTCTTCCAAAAGTTCATCTCGTTCCAAACGTCTAATAAGTGAGCGAGCATTTCGATGACTAGTGATATAAGTAGGATCGCCAGATATAAAATATCCTACCATTTGGTTTATAGGATCATAACCTTTCTCTTCTAATGCCTCATAAACATTTATAAGTATATCACGAGGTATATTAGATTGCTCTTTATCAATTCTAAATTTCATAGTTTTTCGTAAATGATTATCTTTCATAAACATACCTACTTTCATAAAGTACTTGTTGAATATTGATATATCGATAAAAGACTTTTAGACTATAAAACACATAATATTTCATCAAGTATTAACAAGTTGAACATATTATAGTAAGTCTATTTATTTATCTGATTTAATATTAAATCTTTAACACTATCTAACGCTTCGTTGATCTTCGATATATCTTTCCCGCCAGCTTGGGCCATATCTGGTCTTCCACCACCACCGCCGTCTACTTTTTTGGCAACTTCTCTTATAAGATTCCCAGAATGAATACCTTTCTTTATAACATCTTTAGTAGCTGCAGCTACTAAAGATACTTTATTATTATAATCGGAAGCTAGTACTATAACTCCTGTTTTTATTTTGTCTAGTAGTATATCTGCC
This sequence comes from Firmicutes bacterium UBA3920, assembly GCA_002386065.1. Lineage (GTDB taxonomy): Bacteria > Bacillota > Clostridia > Caldicoprobacterales > Xylanivirgaceae > UBA3920. The sequence continues at coordinate 47,478 of DGES01000118.1, read as the reverse complement.
ATATTACGCAAATTTTTCATATCTTGACCTTTAACAAAAGCAGCAATATAAGGTATTCCATCTACTAATTGTCTCTTTTCTATTATATCATCTATAGCTTTAAGTGCAATGTCTTTTTGTATAAGCTCTAGATCCCTACGAGCAGAAGTAAGCTCATCTAAGAGTGATATAACTTTTAAGGGGATATCATCAACATTAACTTTAAGTTTTTCTGAAACCTGCGATAATATATCTTCTAGATGATTTATATAATTATACACATTTAAACCAGTAACAGCCTCTATACGTCGTATTCCTGCTGCAACTCCGGTTTCACTCATTATTTTAAACAGACCTATTTGGCTAGTATTTTTAAGATGGGTTCCTCCACAAAGTTCCATACTAAAATTACCTATTTTTATAACTCTGACGATATTTTTATATTTCTCACCAAATAAAGCTACTGCCCCCATTTTTTTCGCTTCGTCTATTGTTGTCTCAATAACTTGTACATCTATGGCTTCAAATATTTTCTCATTTACAAGCTCCTCGATTTGTAAAATTTCTTCTTTTGTTAGAGGAGAAAAATGAGAAAAATCAAATCTAAGTCTATCAGCTGTAACAAGAGAACCAGATTGCTCAACATGATTACCTAAGATCTCTTTAAGAGCCCTATGAAGCAAATGTGTACATGTGTGATTTCTCGCAATAGCCATCCGCTTATTTTTGTCTACCACTGCTTTAACAGAATCTCCAACTGATAATTCACCTTTAATAACTTTACCAACGTGAATTATCTTTGAATCAGAGATTTTCTTAGTATCCGATATATATATTTCATTGCCCTTATTGTCTTTTATAATTCCTACATCACCAATTTGTCCACCACTTTCGGGATAAAATGGTGTTTTATCAAGTATTATAAATACTTCATCATTTTCCCTCGCTAATTCCACAAGTTCATCGCCTTTTATTATAGCTAATATGTTACTAGAAGTTTTTAGTGTATCATAACCAACAAAATCTGTTTTTACACTGGTATCAATTAAGTTAACAATACTATCATCAGTACCCATATAATTTGTTTCTTCTCTAGACAACCGTGCTTTCTCGCGTTGCATTTCCATTTGTGTACTAAAGCCTTCTTCATCTACTTTCAAATTATGTTCTTCAAGTATCTCTTTAGTAAGTTCTAACGGGAAACCATAGGTATCATAGAGCATAAATGCTTTTCTCCCATCGAGTATACACTCATTAGTTTCTTCTAATTCATGAATGTATTTGTCTAAAATATTAAGTCCTTGTTCTAAAGTGTCATTGAAACGCTTTTCTTCTATTTCTATTATGTTCAATATATAATCTTTTCTCTCAAGCAATTCAGGATATGCACTATGAGATTCCGATATTACAACTTCAGCAAGTTCCTTCAAGAAATTTTCTTCTATCCCAAGAAGCTTACCATGCCTTGCTGCTCTCCTTAGTATTCTTCTCAGGACATAACCCCTTCCTTCATTAGATGGTAATATACCATCAGATATCATAAATGTAGTTGCTCTTATATGGTCAGTAATCACCCTTAAGGATATATCTTTTTTTTCATCCTTACCATATTCTACATCAGCCATTACTCCTACAGCATCTATTATATGTTTTAGAGTATCTACTTCAAATATGGAATCTACATCTTGCATTATTGCAGCTATTCGTTCTAATCCCATACCAGTATCTATATTAGGATGAGCAAGCTCAGTATAATGTCCATTTTCATCTTTGTTAAATTGGGTGAATACTAAATTCCAAAATTCTACAAAACGATCACAATCACAACCTACACCACAATCTGGTTTACCACATCCTTTTTCTATTCCTCGATCATAATAAATTTCTGAACATGGACCACAAGGACCTACTCCTATTTCCCAAAAATTATCTTCTTTACCCATGCGAACAATTCGCTCTTCTGATAGTCCTATCTCTCTACTCCATATTTCAAATGCTTCATCATCATCTAAATATATGGTAACCCATAGCCGTTCAATAGGCAAATTTAATTCTTCAGTTACAAATTCCCAAGCCCATTGGATGGCTTCCCTTTTAAAATAATCACCAAAAGAAAAATTTCCCAACATTTCAAAGAATGTAGCATGTCTCGCTGTTTTTCCCACATTTTCAATATCAGGAGTTCGAATACATTTTTGACATGTTGCAATCCTTCTTTTAGGTGGAATCTCCTGTCCTGTAAAATATGGTTTAAGTGGTGCCATGCCTGCATTTATAAGTAATAAACTTTTATCATTTTGTGGGACAAGAGAAAAACTTGGCAATATAAGATGATCTTTACTCTCAAAAAAATTTAAAAACTTAGTTCGCAATTCATTTAAACTGAGTTTCTCCATTTATTATTTCCTCCTAAGTTATTTAAACGATTATAATATGATAATTAACAATTATGCGTCCCAAAACATGAGGGACGCATAATTGCTTACGTAAAACAATGCTCCAATTTAAATAAACAACTACAATAAAATTATATAGAACGTCATAATATTTGTCAATAAAACGCAATTTTTTTGCACTTCTAATGAATTACTTCTCAAAAATGCAATCTCATACCAGTCTATTAGAAACAATACTGATATATATATTTTTTACTATTATTCTGAAGATTAAAAATATGGGAACTGCAAAAAACATACCTCCTATGCCAAATAGATTTCTACCTAACCACAATATTAGAATTATTATTGCTGGATGAAGTTCTATGTTATATCCCATAATCTGTGGTGTAATTATATTACCTTCTATCTGCTGCACTAATATAACTATAAATGTAGTCCAAATAAAGCTATTTACTCCATTTAAAGTAGCTACTATTAGTGCAGGGATTGCTCCTAATAAAGGCCCAAAATATGGTATTATTTCAAATAAACCACAGAATAATCCTAAAATGAAAGCATATTGGAGTCTTATTATCATAAAGCCCATTGTTGATAATAAGCAAATTACGAGGGATATCAATAGTTGTGTCCTTATGAATGTACGAAGTATCTTATCTATTTCTCTAAACACTTTTAAAACTCTCTGTCTTATTGTGCTAGGCACCATATCTACAAATAATCTTTTAAAATATTTTCTATCCCTCAAAAAATAAAATCCAAATACTATAGCAATAACTATATCCACAGTTTGAGATAACCAATTTATAAACTTTTGTATATAGATAAATAAACTATTACCTATCTTCATCTGAACTTTATCTAATTTTTCTGTAATTACTATTTTAAGGCCAGTTGGAATTTCTAAAAATTCCATATTGTCCAAAATTGTTCTATAGAATTCTTTGCTCTTACTTATAAATACTGGTAATTTGTTAACTAAAGCTGTGAGTTCTCTGTTCAATATAGGTAAAAACAAAAATATAGATGCCAAAAAAAATATTAATATTAAAACGACAAATGAAAAAAATGCCTTAGACGGCTGCATAAGTTTCTCAAGAAATTCTATAACAGGTAAAAATATATAGGCAAATGTCAATCCATAAAACACTAGTTTTAATAGATCAAGAAATACATAAATGTGCCTAATTATGAATATTATAATAAACAAAAATAATAATAAAAATAGTAAAGATGACAATCTTTTAGAGTTTCTCATGGAGTATCCCCTCTAAAAATAAAAGGGACGTAAGTCCCCTTATATTAGCTATTTTTTAATACTCCTAAACCTTTGTTGACACTGTTCATAAATCTTTTTCCTATACCTGTCATATTTTTACTTGATTTCGGCACAATTAATAGACTAGTAACAATCCCTAATACACTACCAACTACAAAACTTCTCATATATTTTCTACCATTCATAAAACTCACATCCTTTTTATTTTATTGTGTTAAAAAAGATGTTTTTTATACCTGTATTTTCATAATATCTTATATTTCCATATTGGTTATTGGCTACAACTAATATATTATTGTCTAATCCATAAGGAATCGGAGCACGTAGAAAACTTCTCCCATATATAAAATCGTCTATTATACCTGTAGATAGTTCATATCCAACCAATATCCAATCCTTTTTATCCATAAATATATCGCTTACTGTCCCAACTTGGTATCCGTCTTCTTTAACAAGTTTTACTCCTATTAGATCTCTACCTTGTGTTATCCCATGTCCTAAATCAAAAGTATTAATACATCCCTGAACTAATAAAGAATATTGACCTATCATGACTACATAATCACGAGTCAGAATGCGTTGTCTTTTTATCCAATGATTAAAAATTATTATGAATCCCTTTACAATTCCATTTTGATTGTTAAATAGTATATCTTTTATTTCACCTATCTTTCTACCATTTTGTACTTCTATTACAGGCATACCTATGAGCTCAGTTCTCCTGATTATATTATTCATATATTCTCCTTCTTTAGCTTGTATACTAATTAATATTATTAGCAAAAAGATATAAATGATACATATTAATAATAAAAAAGGGATAGCAATTTACACTATCCCTAAAAAATCTTTTTAAAGATCTATTCGTTGTACCTTTAATATGCCCTCTACATTTTTTAATAATTGTAAAGCATCATCTGGTAAATGGCTGTCTATATTTATAATAGCAATTGCTGTATCATCACCTTCATTTCTGCTGACTTTCATCATTGCAATATTTACACCGCTCAAGCCAATTATATTACCAATTTGTCCTATAATACCAGGTTTATCTTTATTATAAATAACAACCATATGCTCTGTGGGTACAAAATCAACATCATATCCTGCAAAATTTACAATTCTAATCTCTTCTCCACCAAAAACAGTACCTGCAAACACTACTTTTCGTTCTTTGTTGGTGATTTTTACAGTAACTAAGTTTGTATAATGACCTACATCACTTGTTCTACTTTCAACTACCTCTATTCCCCTATTTTTTACTATCATTTCTACATTGACAAAGTTTACTCTCTCTTCCATTATCTTATCCAATAATCCAGATAAACAAGAAAGAGTTATAAGTCTTGTCTCTTCTTTGGTAATATCTCCACTATAAGCTACCTCTACTTTCTTTACAGGCAATGTATCTACTGCATAATACAATTTCCCTAAGATTTCACCTAGTTTTAAATATGGAGTAATAACTTCCATATCATCAATTTTAAGACCTGATAGGTTAACAGCATTTACAATGTTACCTTTTAATGCTTCGGCAACCTGAATCGCAATGGCCTTTCCTACATTTTCTTGTGCTTCCATTGTCGTAGCTCCTAAATGTGGAGTAAGTACAACATTATCCAATTCACGGAAAGGACTATCAAAGACACCGTCCCCAGCACCCTCTTTTGGTTCTTTCACATATACATCAATAGCAGCTCCTGCAATTTTACCATCTTTGAGAGCATTATATAGGGCATCTTCATCTATAAGTCCCCCTCTAGCACAATTGACTATACGTAGATTGGGTTTTGCCATATCAAGCTCTTTCTCTCCGATTATTCCCATAGTTTCACTCGTTTTTGGAAGATGCAATGTCATAAAATCTGCTACTTTAATAGCTTCTTCTAAACTTTCTACCTTTTTTATACCTAATTTTGCAAATCTAGAGTCATCTATATAGGGATCATATCCAAGTACATCCATACCAAAACGTTTAAGTCTATGGGCAACTATAGAACCTATCCTACCTAATCCTAATATGACTACTGTCTTATCATATAACTCTACACCTTTAAAAGCAGAACGAACCCAAGTACCATTCTTTAATGCCATATGAGCTTGGGGAATATTTCTAGCAAGGGCTAACATCAAAGCTATGGTATGCTCAGCAGTAGATATATTATTACTTTCCGGAGTATTTACTACTATTATCCCCTTCGCTGTGGCAGCTTCTAAATCTATATTATCTACCCCAATACCCGCTCTTCCAATGACTTTTAAATTTTTCCCTTTTTCTATCACATCTGCAGTAACTTTTGTAGCACTTCTTACAATTAAAGCATCATACTCATCTATGCATTCTAGTAGTTCATCCGGAGACATATTAGTTTTTAGATCCACATCAAAATCTTTTTTTAATATGTCTATTCCTACCTGTGCAATTTTATCAGCTACTAAGATCTTCATAATAGCATTTCATCCCCTTTTAATATTTTAAAATATTTTGTGCAGCTGTAAGAGAGGTACCAAGTTCTAGTTTATATCCTACTTCCAAAAGAGCCCTCTCCAGTGCTGATAAAGTTTTTATAAGATCAAACCCATCTACATAACCCATGTGTCCAATTCTAATTATTTTCCCTTTCAAATGTTGCTGGCCTCCAGCAATCATAATATCATATTTAAGATTTAAGATTTTCCTTACCTTTTCTATGTCTATTCCCTCCGGAGCTTTGATAGAGGTTATAAGATCTGACGCCATATCTTCTTGAGCAAATAATTCTAGACCAATCGATTTAATTGCCTTCCTACAAGCTTCACCTAAATTTTTATGTCTGGCAAATATATTATCTAGACCTTCCTCTACTATCATATTAAGAGACTGACTAGCAGCAATAACTAAAGATACTGCAGGAGTATAAGGAGTTGTATTTTTTTCAAGAGATCTTTTATATGCCAGAAAATCAAAATAAAATTTGGGAAAAGTAGATTTTTCTATAGCTTTCCAAGCCTTATCGCTCACACTTACAAAAGCTAATCCTGGAGGTAACATGAGGGCTTTTTGTGAACCTGCAACTACGATATCTATCCCCCATTCATCTGTTTTTACATCCATTCCACCTAATGAACTTATGGCATCGATTATAAATAGACAATCTCGCTCTTTTAACACCTCACCAATAGATTGGATATCATTTGTAACTCCAGTAGAAGTCTCATTATGGGTCACTAATACACCCTTTACATCTTCTCCTTCTTCACTGTCTAATATTTCTTCTATATCTTTCCCATTAACACCTTTACCCCATGGAATATCCATTGTCACTACATCTAGTCCATATGCAGTAGCTATCTTTACAAATCTATCGCCAAAAACCCCTGTATTTGCTACAAGTACTTTGTCGCCTGGAGAAAAACAATTTACTATAGATGCCTCCATACCTCCAGTACCAGAACTTGCTAACGTCAGCACCGGATTATCTGTCTGAAACACCTTTTTTAAATTTTTATTCAAGCAGCTAAAATAAAGACCAAAATCATCTGTCCTATGATGGATCATAGGCCTTGACATAGCTTCCCTAACACCATATGGTACATTCGTAGGACCTGGTGTCATAAGTAGTTTATCTTTCTTCATTTTACTATACCTCCTGAAAAAATTATATAAAACAAAAAATCCCTACCTTGAAGCTCTCAAGGACGGGATTGTTCACGTGGTGCCACCTTGTTTCGCCATAAAAATTACATACTATTTTTATGACCTCAATGATATAACGGCTCAACCGGTATTGGTTATTCCCAAACAGCTCAAAGGTGGATTCAATAGGAAGCTAGACAGTTTACACCTACCACTGCCTCTCTGAATATTTAGCGAATCCTATCTACTATTCCTTTTCATCGCTTTAATTCATTAAATTACTATATGCCAATAATAATATACTATTAATAAAATTTTGTCAATATTGATTTTTTTATTTATAATTAATTTACAAAAATTCAATATTTTAAACCTATGGGCTCATTATACTTCTTCTAGACGTCTTTTTATATGTCTTTCCGCCCCTACATCTTTAGGTGTATAGTATTTTCTTCCAACCAACGGGTCAGGCATATATTGTTGATTGACTCTTCCATTGGGGTAATCATGTGAATATTTATATCCCTTTCCATGCCCTAACTTTTCAGCTCCGCTATAATGAGCATCTCTTAAATGGGATGGTACCTGGCCTATATCTCTATTTCGTATATCTTCTAAAGCTTTCTCTATACCTACATATGCAGAATTAGATTTGGGTGAGCATGCAACCATAAGAGCTGCTTCCGCTAGTATTATCTTACTTTCAGGCCACCCAACCATTTTTACCGCTTGAGCTGCAGCAACAGCTACTTGAAGAGCAGCGGGATTAGCAAGGCCAACATCTTCAGCAGCCGCTATTATTATTCTTCTCGCTATAAATTCTGGCTTTTCTCCTGATTCTATAAGTCTTGCAAGCCAATGTAAGACAGCATCAGGCTCCATATAATTACGCATACTTTTTATGAAAGCACTTACTACATCATAATGATTATCACCAGTCTTATCATACTGAAGAACCTTTTGTTGTACACATTCTTCAATTATAGATTTATCTATATATATAGTTTTATCCATAGGCATAGTTGTTAATACTGCTAATTCTAAGCCATTTAAAGCTACTCTTGCATCCCCATTACTCACCATGACCAAGTATTCCAAAGCTTCGTCATCAATATCTATATCATACTCTCCTAATCCTCTTTCTTTGTCATTAAGACAGGTTTTTAAAATATGTAGTATATCATCTTTAGAAAGTGGTTCAAATTTAAAGATATTTGTTCGAGACAATAGTGCTCTATTCAATTCAAAATACGGATTTTCAGTGGTGGCACCGATGAGTATAATAATTCCATCTTCTATATAAGGCAATAATACATCTTGCTGCCCTTTATTTAATCTATGTATTTCATCAAAAAACAACACAATCCTTCCCTTAGGAGTAAATATAGGATTTTTAGCCTCAGAGGCTATCTCTCTTATGTCTTTTACACCTGCAGTAGTAGCATTTAATTGTTTAAATGGGTAATCCGTTTCCTTTGCTATAATACGTGCTAAAGTAGTCTTTCCGGTACCCGGCGGTCCATAAAATATCATTGATGTCAACCTGTCAGCCATTATAAGTCTATTTAGTAATTTTCCCTCTCCCACTATATGGTACTGTCCTACAAACTCACTTAGCTTAGTAGGTCTCATTCTAGTAGCCAAAGGAATAATCTTATCCATATTTTTCTCTCCCTTTTAAAAAAATAGAAGACAAAAGCATCTGTTATTTGATTTGTCTTCTATTTTTGTTTTATTAAATTAGTTAGTTTATTACTACATCTTCATAAAGCGGATAACTCTCACATAATTCTTGTACTATCCCTTCTATTTTCGCCCTATTTCTATTTACATCAGTAAGTGCTAAAAAAATAGCCTCACCTATATCTTTCATATCCTCTTCTTTCATACCTCGGGTTGTAACAGCTGGAGTTCCAATACGTATACCACTTGTTACAAATGGACTTTGAGGATCAAATGGAATTGTGTTTTTATTAACTGTTATGCCTACCTCGTCTAAAATGGATTCAGCATCTTTACCAGTTAAGTGTTTATTTCTTAAATCAACCAGTATGAGATGGTTATCAGTTCCTCCAGATACTAATGTAAATCCTTTGTCAACCAGTGTAGCAGCAAGAGTTTTTGCATTTTTGATAACTTGTTCTTGATATTGTTTGAAACTGATTAAACTAGCCTCTTTCAAACAGACAGCTTTAGCTGCAATTACATGCATAAGCGGTCCCCCTTGAGTACCTGGGAATATTGCCTTATCAATTTTTTTCGCATATTCAGATTTACACAGAATCATACCACCTCTAGGTCCTCTAAGAGTCTTATGTGTAGTCGTGGTTACAAAATCAGCATATGGAACCGGATTTGGATGAAGTCCTGCAGCAACTAAACCTGCTATATGAGCCATATCTACCATCAAATAAGCACCTATCTCATCGGCAATATCTCTAAATTTTTTAAAATCTATAATACGTGGATATGCGCTAGCACCAGCTACTATCATACGAGGTCTGTGTTTTAATGCCAAACGCCGCACCTCATCAAAATCAATATAGCTTGTCTCTTTTTCTACTCCATATGGGATTATATTGAAATATTTCCCGGATATATTGACAGGACTACCATGGGTTAGATGTCCTCCATGAGATAGGTCCATACCCATTATTGTATCTCCCGGTTCTAACATAGCAAAATAAACTGCAGTATTTGCCTGAGCCCCTGAATGAGGTTGAACATTGGCATGTTCAGCTCCGAATATCTCCTTTGCTCTATCTATTGCCAATCTTTCTATTATATCTACATATTCACAACCACCATAATATCTTCTATTTGGATAACCTTCCGCATATTTATTTGTCAAGTGTGTACCCATTGCCGCCATTACTGCTGGACTAACAAAATTTTCTGATGCAATTAATTCAAGTTTATTACGTTGTCTCATTAGTTCTTTTTTAACAGCATCAGCTACCTGTGGATCTGTCTTATGTATTTCTCTTATATCAATCATATCTTCTTCCCCTTTCCAAACAATAATATAACTAGTCTATTTTAAAACATGAATTTTAACTCGATATTATCGAATGATTATAAATAAATAGCTTGTCTATCTACAATTTACAATAGAGCCTTTAGATTCAATTATAAAGATATTAAAAAAAAATACAAGTTAGCTTATATTCAAAAATAAATATTTATAATTCCGATTTTTAGTCATTTTTGAATAATTGTTTGATAAGCACTAAAATTGTTAATTTTTATGCTTTAAAAAAATATATAACCTTAAAAAGATCAATTTTATGAATTATTATAATAAAAAAATATAGCGAATAGAGAATCAAGTAATCCAACTATCCGCTATATTTTTTATAGGTGTTTTGGGGATTAAGATAATACCTTATCTATTAATGTCTTAAGTTCACCTTTAGACCTTGCACCTATAGTTTGACTTACTACTTCTCCATCTTTAAATAAAAGCAATGTAGGTATACTCATTATGCCATAGTGCGAAGCTAATTCTGTCTGTTCATCTACATTAACTTTAGCTATTTTTATTTTGCCATCATATTCATCGGCAAGTTGGTCTAATATTGGTGCAACCATTCTACATGGTCCACACCAAGCTGCCCAAAAATCCACTAAAACAGGAATATCAGATTTTAAGACTTCTTCATTAAAATTATTACTGTTTAAATTTATTATTTTATCATTTGCCATACAAACATTCTCCTTTCTCGTCAGAGTAAACTCCAATTATTTGGGGAGTTAGATCTATATCTTTTTTGAATTTTGGCTCCTTCATTTTTATTAACAAATAAGCAAGAAATGTCAATAAGATACCACAAATTATACCGCAAAACTCTCTATTTATCTCTAGATATATTCCAACACCATACCCTAGTGCCACTCCAAATATTAAAGCCAAAAGAGGAATAAGATATAATATGACAGATGCTTTCAAAAATTTTATGGATGATAACTGAAGTTCTACAATATCCCCAGGCTTAGCATTCATTGTATTTTTTAGGCTCACTTTCATCTGAAAATGACCAGAATCTGGTTCACATGCTCCACATTTACTACATGCCGAATTCCGCTCTATACCTATAATTGCATTGTTATCACTTAGTTCTAAGACTATGCCATATTCTCTCATATCTCATTAACTCCCCAATCTATTAAATCTTTTATAGCTTGACCTGCCATAATCAAACCTACTACAGAAGGGACAAATGCTATACTAGCCAAAATTCTACCGTCAGTTGACTGTTTGTTAACAGGTGACTCATCAGACCATACTACCTTAAGATCGGTTATATTATGTTTTCTAAGTGCATTACGCATTATGCGAGCAATAGGGTCTGTATGGGTATCAAATATATCTACCACTTTAAAGGCAGTTGGATCCAATTTATTGCCGGCGCCCATACTTGAGATAATAGGAATTTTCATTTGTTTACATCTAATGACAAGATCTATCTTTGCTGATATTGTATCTATTGCATCTATTACATAGTCATAATCTGTCTTTATAAGCATTTGCGAATTCTGATTATTATATTCCATATGATAGACATCTACCTCTGCATATGGATTTATGGAAAGTATTCGCTCTCTCATAGCAATAACTTTTGGCTTCCCTATAGTATGAATATTTGCATGAATTTGTCTATTTATATTGGTTTTGTCTATCACGTCCTTATCTATAAGTGTAATATGACCTATCCCACTTCTTGCTAAAGCTTCAGCAGCATAGCTTCCTACACCACCAACTCCAAAGATTGCTACTTTGCTTTTAGATAAAACATCCATTCCTTTGCTTCCTATTAACATCTCTGTTCTAGAAAAAATCTTATCCATCTGAAAGTCACCTATTATATTTATATTTAACCAATTATAATTAACTTAAACATCATTTATATCTATTTTTATATTAAGTTCCTCAAGTTGTTTTAAATCTACCGGTGAAGGCGCTCCTGTCATAAGATCAGAGGCATTCTGTACTTTGGGAAATGCTATAACTTCCCTTATGGAACTTTCACCAGCAAGGAGCATTACAAATCGATCTAGGCCATATGCCATTCCACCATGGGGTGGGGCACCATATTGGAATGCTTGAAGTAAAAATCCAAATCTATCCCATGCTTCTTCTTTATTAAATCCCAATGCTTTAAGCATTCGTTCTTGTAGATTAGAATCATGTATTCTAATACTACCCCCACCAATTTCCACACCATTCAATACCATATCATATGCCTTTGAACGTACCTTTTCTGGTGAATTTTCAAGATACTTAATATCTTCATCCATAGGTGCAGTAAAAGGATGATGTTTAGCAACGTATCTCTTTTCTTCTTCACTATATTCAAAAAGAGGAAATTCAGTAACCCATAGAAGATTATACTTAGAATCATCTAACAACCCGAGTCTTCTACCTAACTCTAATCTTAACTCTCCCAATGCACGAAATACAACATCATCTTTATCTGCTACAAATAGTAATAAGTCTCCCGATTTTGCTTCCAACCTATCTAAAAGCATATTTAACTGTTCATCATTAAAAAACTTAGTAATTGGAGATTTGAGTTCTGAGTCTTCTACAACAATCCAAGCTAATCCTTTTGCACCAAAGTCTTTAACATAATCCACTAATCCATCTATTTCACGCCTTGAAAACTTTGTTCCACAACCTTCTGCATTTATTGCCCTTACGCTACCACCCCGTTCTATGGCACCTGTAAATACCTTAAAATCAGAATTTTTAACTATATCACTTACATCATTTAGCTCTAATCCAAAGCGTGTATCAGGCTTATCACTACCATACCGACTCATTGCCTCTTTATATGAAATTCGTGGCAAAGGAAGCGTTATATCCATATTGAGATTTTTTTTGAACACATAAGCAATCATTCTTTCATTTACACCCATAATGTCATCTATATCTACAAAAGACATCTCGATGTCTACCTGGGTAAACTCAGGCTGTCTATCCGCTCTTAAGTCCTCATCTCTAAAACAGCGAGCAATTTGATAATATTTATCATAACCAGAAAGCATAAGTAGCTGCTTAAATAGTTGAGGAGATTGGGGCAATGCATAAAAAGAACCAGGATGGACTCGGCTAGGTACTAAATAATCCCTTGCACCCTCGGGAGTGCTTCTAGTAAGCATAGGCGTCTCTATCTCTAAAAAACCTTCGTTATTTAGAAAATCCCTTATCCATTTACATACATTATGACGCAATATGAGATTTTGTTGCATCTTAGGTCTTCTCAAATCTAGATATCTATATTTTAAACGAATAGCTTCCGATACCTTAATATCATCTTCAATCATAAAAGGTGGTGTTTTAGACGTTGACAATATCATAAGTTCATGTGCCACTATTTCAATATATCCAGTCGGTATTTTAGGATTTACAGTCTCTGGCGTTCTTTCTACTACTTGACCCTTAATTGCTACAACATATTCATTTCTGAGTTTTTCAGCTTCATCAAAATTTTTTTCGCATTTCTTAGCATCAAATACAACTTGTACTATGCCTGCCCTATCTCTGAGATCTATAAATATTAACCCTCCAAGATCTCTTCTTCGCTGTACCCATCCCATTACAATAACATCTTTATTGATATCCTCTTGGTCTAATTGACCACACATATGTGTCCGTTTAAATTTTTTTATTGATTGGTCCATTTTTAATACCTCCTTAAAATTAATCTATTTTTTTAGCAAGTACTGTTACTAAATTATCTAAAGATACGTCAATTTCTTCACCAGTTACCATATCCCTTAACTTAACTATATTTTCTTTTAACTCGTTATCACCTATTATACAGACCCATGGGACATCTAATTTGTCACTATACTTAAATTGTGATTTTAAACTTCTACCAACATGATCCATGTCTGCAGCTATATGGTTATTTCGCAGAAGAGTAATTAACTCCATAGCTTTCAATTTGGCTTCCTCGCCTATAGTAGCAAAATAGACATCTAATTTAGTATTGTCTGGTATATCCACTTTTTGTTCTTCCATTATCATAATTAATCTGTCAAGTCCCATACCAAAGCCAACACCTGAAGTAGCAGGACCACCGCACTCTTCTACAAGTCCATCATATCTTCCTCCACCACACACAGTTCCCTTAAAATTATCGCCTTCTGCAATTATTTCAAATACTGTTTTTGTATAATAATCTAACCCTCTTACTATCATAGGATTTACTTTATAATCGAGACCCATAATAGCTAAATACTGTCTCAAAACTTCAAAATGATTATTACATTCTTCACATAGATAATCTAATATTACTGGTACACCTTTTAGAAGTTTTTGACAGGACTCTTCTTTACAATCTAATATTCTAAGCGGATTTCGTTCATATCGTTCTTTACAAGTAGTGCACAATTTATTATATCTATCAGCTAAGTATTTTTTAAGTGCTTTTTGATAATCAGGACGACATTCGGGACATCCAATACTACTTATATTTATAGCTAAATCATTAATACCAAGTCTATCAAAGAGGGCCATTGCCAATCCTATTATTTCAGCATCAATAGACGCTTTTTTAGCTCCGAAGACCTCTACACCAAATTGATGATGCTGTCTAAGTCTGCCAGATTGAGGAGCCTCATACCGAAATACGGGTGTTAAATAATATAACTTTGTAGGTTGAGACTGGGCATAGAGACTATGTTCAATAAACGCTCTAACTACACCTGCTGTACCTTCTGGCTTTAACGTAATGCTCCTACCCCCCTTATCTAAAAAAGTATACATCTCCTTTTGTACTATATCCGTAGTATCTCCTACTCCACGTTCAAATAACTCAGTATGTTCAAATATTGGAGTCCTTATCTCTTTATATCCATATAGTCTTGTAAGTTCATGTATATTATTTTCAATATATTGCCACACATATGATTGATCTGGCAATATATCTTTTGTACCTTTTGGTGCTCGTACAAACATAAATATCCTCCTCTATTTGTAATATAAAAGCTCCCCAATCCCAAATATCAAGGGACGAGAAGCTATTTACTCGTGGTGCCACCCTCTTGGAGATTAAATCTCCCTACTCCTTCTTATAACGCTAAGTGGCGAGTCTATCTACTAATTTCAATAGACCAACTCCGAAGTGTCTTTCCCTAGAATATGGATAAAGTCCATTCACAGCAAATATGCACTCTCTCTGGTACCCTCATCTAGATACTTTCTTCATCATAGTTTTTTATTATCCTATTAAATGATAATAACTTTTATAAACATTGTCAACCTCAAAATCACTCAAGTTCCCAAAAGCTATAATTTTATATTATTTTACTTTACAGACAAAAAATTATACTAGAGAGAACTTAAAAACAATAAAAAACTCTAAAATTATAAATCTATATCATGAACAAAAAATTATAATTTTTATAAATTATTTAATAAAAAATATAAAGCACCGTATTTATCAATAAATTATATTTGGTTGTCTGATACAATAGTGGCCCATTCAATGGCATTTTATATTTTTACTATTTTAAATTTGTTTATTATTCTATTATGTGTATTTTTCTAGCTATCATCTCATCTATGCGATCTATATATTGTATATAATTCTTTACATTTGGTACTCGTTCTATTTTGTTTTTATCTTTGTAAAATATTTTACTTATTCCTCCAGCTCCAAAAGCCCATACAGTTTGCCTTTCTTCCATCATCTGTATATTATATATACATTCTTTTCCTGGCTTTGCATAGCCGATATTTTCTAGATTGCCTAACATATATTTTTGTCTATATAAATAATATGGAAACATATTCATATTAGACATCCATCTTTTGCATATATCCAGCATATTTTCTGCCATATTTTCATCTATAAATTCATATCTTCTCAAGTTATCTTTAAGAGGTGAACCTCTCTTTATAGCTAATGTGTGTATTGTTACATTTTCTGGAGATAACTTATATATTTCCGTCATAGTCTTCTCTATATCTCCTAATTTTTCACCTGGTAAGCCTACTATTACATCCATATTTATAAAATCAAAACCTGCTGTTCGAGCATTATTAAAACATTCTATAATCTCATAAGGTGTATGATTTCTACCTATTTTTATTAAAGTCTCTTCATTCATGCTTTGAGGGTTTATACTAATCCGATTTACTCCATATTCTTTTAATATAGAGAGTTTTTCTATATCTAGAGTATCAGGTCTTCCTCCTTCAACTGTATACTCTTTTATTTCAGAAGGTATAATAGCTCTCAAGGCTTTTAATACACGCTCTAATTGAATAGCAGATAATGCTGTAGGAGTTCCTCCTCCAATATATATAGTTTCAACTATATAACCTTGTTTTAAAATCCTACTCATTACTGTCGTTATCTCATATATGAGAGCATCTATATAAGAATCTAAAAATCCCCTACTCGCTGTGATAATAGCAGAAGGAAAAGAACAATATAGACATTTTGTAGTACAAAAAGGTATATTTATATATAGGGAAATCTTTTTATTATGATTTTTAGATAGTATAGCCCTTTGATGAGATACAGTCTCTATAAGTAGGTGCGCTTTAGAAGGAGAGATAAAATATCCTCTATTTAAAATAGAAAATATCCGCCTTTTTTCCATATCACAATCCAACATCTCATTGACAATCTTAGTAGGTCTTATACCTGTCAATATTCCCCAATCCAAATTTTTATCTGTAAATCTTGATACTATTTTATATACACATCTCTTAAAAACATTTTTAACTTGCCTTCTAATAATCCATTTATCTCCTTGTATATCATCTATTTCCATAGTTTCGTTTGCTTCATCTATCTTTTTTCCGTCTTGTATGAGATTTGAATATACATGAAGCAGATTATCTTTAAATTCATACACTACATCTATACGCAGATTACCAGTTGATGTATCTTCTCTGTTTCTCAATATATTTACCTTTTTGCCAGGCATAAATGCCCGTATAAGTTCGTCTAATTCGTGAGCAAAACTTGTAATTTCTACATATAGATCTATCATATTTCAGATCCTTCCTGATAAAAATATTCTAATTTATCTCCCAACATAGGGATTCATACGGCGTTCATCTCCTATAGTGGTTATAGGACCATGTCCAGGATATACTATTAAATGATCTTCAAATGACATTATTTTATTATTTATGGAGTTTATTAGTGTTTTATAATCTCCACCATAAAAATCAGTTCGTCCTATAGATCTCATAAACAAAGTATCACCAGTAAATATTGCATTATTTTCATCTAACAAACATATTCCACCCTTACTATGCCCAGGAGTATGGAGCACGTATAATATACTATCTCCAAATTGGATTTTATCTCCCTCTTGAAGAAGTATATCTGCCCCTTCTTTGAAACTATAATCAAAACCCATCATGCGAGACAAGTTTTTATTGCTGTCTTTAAGCATCTCTTCGTCATATTCATGTATAGCTATGTCTGCCCCTATTTTTTCTTTGATTAAATCTATAGCACCTATATGATCAAAGTGACCATGTGTTAGGATTATCTTTTCTATTTTTAAATCTTTATCATATATTACATTCAATATTAATTCTGGATTTGCTCCAGGATCAATAATAATACCCCTTTTTTTATCGTCATAAAGCACATAACAATTTGTTCCTAAATCTCCCACGATTATAGGAATAATATTCATAAAATCCCACCTTTTTATTTTAAAACTCCTTTTTGCTATCTAAAAGGATAGTCACTGGACCATCGTTTATAAGTTCAACTTTCATATGTGCTTGAAAAATACCACCCTTGGCATTTATACCCTTTGCATTAACTCCTTTTATAAAGTTTTTATAGTACTTATTTGCTATATTAGGAGGTGCAGCTGCTATAAAACTTGGCCTTCTGCCCCTTCTACAGTCACCATACAAAGTAAATTGAGATACTACCAACATATCTCCTTTTATATCTTTTAACGATAAATTCATCTTACCTTCATTGTCTCCAAATATACGTAGATTTACAGTTTTATCTATGAGATAATTTAGATCTTCATCTGTATCATCATGACCCACGCCTAGCAATATTAAAAGCCCTTCACCTATTTCATTTATAACTTTATCTTCTACAAGAACCTTTGCCTCCTCTACTCTTTGTACAACAGCTCTCACACAACACCAACCCTTTCATGCATTTACTCTATATATATCAATAATTCCATCTATTTTTTTAAATTGTTTCATAACTCTATCTAATTGCTTTCTATTCCCTATCTCCAACACCAAGTTTATCACTACTTGTTTATTCTTTGTAGTACGAGCATTTATAGCCGTAACATTTAAATCCATTTCTGCAATAGCAACTGAAATATCCGCAAGTAGCGAATGTCTGTCATCTGCAATTATTTGTATTTCGGCAAAATATGAAGCCTTATCAGCTTCAACCCATTCAACTTCTATGAGTCTATACTCTTCTATTGAAGAATCTGTTACATTGGCACAATCCGCCCTGTGCACAGATACACCACGTCCCCTAGTTATATAACCTATTATCTTATCACCAGGAACAGGATTGCAACATCTTGCAAATCGTACTTTTATATTATCTACACCTTTTACAATAACCCCTGTCTCCTGGGTCTTTTGATGTTTTGCTCGTTTTACGTCTTTTACAACTGTTTCAGGGCTTGATATTTTTATGGTTTTTTTATATTCTTCTATAAGTCTTGTAAGCACTTGATTCGTTGTCATACCACCATAACCAACTGCTGCATACACATCTTCTATACTATGATATCCATACTTTTTAACTATAGGTTCCATCCATTCATTTCGAGCTAAATTCGAGAATACATATCCTTGCCTTTTTGCCTCTTTTTCTAGCATCTCTTTGCCTTTTACTATATTTTCTTCGCGCCCCTCTTTTTTGAACCATTGCTTTATCTTATTTTTCGCTTGATTTGTTTTGACAAGTTTTAACCAATCTCTACTGGGTCCATGACTATTAGGTGAAGTTATTATCTCTACTATATCACCTGTCTGTAATTGATAATCTAAAGGAGTGAGTCTACCGTTGACTTTTGCACCAATACATTTATTACCTATATCACTGTGTATTGTATATGCAAAATCTAAAGGTACTGCTCCTTTGGGTAAATCTACTACATCTCCTTTAGGCGTAAATACAAAGACCTCATCGGTAAAAAGATCTATCTTTAAAGTTTCCATAAATTCAGAGGCATCTTTTAAATCGCTCTGCCATTCTAGTATTTCCCTCAACCAAGCTAGTTTATTATCCAATTCCGTATCAACTTTTTTTCCTTCTTTATATTTCCAATGAGCTGCGATTCCATATTCAGCAGTTCTGTGCATATCCCAAGTTCTTATCTGTATTTCAAATATCTCTCCCTCTAATCCTATTACTGTCGTAT
Source organism: Firmicutes bacterium UBA3920 (assembly GCA_002386065.1). Taxonomy (GTDB): domain Bacteria; phylum Bacillota; class Clostridia; order Caldicoprobacterales; family Xylanivirgaceae; genus UBA3920. The sequence goes on along the minus strand of DGES01000118.1, from coordinate 27,806 downwards.
GAAGAGATTGATACATATTAGGCTTTGGCATAGCAATATAGTCCTTAAATCTTCCAGGAATAGGTTTCCATAAAGTATGAACAATACCTAAAACAGCATAACAATCCCTTACAGTATTTACTATTACCCTTATAGCTAAAAGATCATATATTTGATCAAAATCCTTATGTTGCATATACATTTTTTTATATATACTATAAAAATGTTTCGGTCTACCTTCAATATCTGCTTCTATGCCCATATCTTGCAATTTTTTGCTTAAAATATCTATAACCTGTTCAATATATGCCTCTCGCTCTTGTCTCTTAACAGAGACCTTTTCTACTAAATCATAATAACCTTTTGGATCAATATATCTAAGAGAGGTATCCTCTAATTCCCACTTTATTCTATATATACCTAATCTATGCGCTAAAGGAGCATAGATTTCCAATGTCTCATATGCCTTCTCTCGTTGTTTAACCTCATCTACATATTCGAGAGTTCTTAAATTATGGAGCCTGTCTGCTAGTTTTATTATAATAACTCTAATATCTTTGGCCATTGCAAGAAACATCTTACGTAAACTCTCTGCTTGCCTTTCTTCTTTTGTTTTATATTCTATTCTACCTAATTTAGTTACACCATCTACTAGCATGGCGATCTCATCGCCAAACTCTTCTCTTATGTGATCTAATTCTACTTCAGTGTCCTCAATTACATCATGTAGTAATCCTGCAGCAACTGTATCTGCATCAAGTCCAAGATCCATAAGAATATGAGCCACCTGAACAGGATGAATAATAAAAGGTTCACCAGATGATCTCTTCTGCTTTCTATGGGCCTTTTCTGCAAGATAATAAGCCTTTACAATTTTGTCTATACTTTCTTCACTATATATTTGCTTTGCTCGCTCTATTAATTTTTCTAACATGGCTCACATCCTTTCTCTTTATATTTTTGAGTGTGATTAAATTAAATGGTTGGTATGCATACCAACCATTTAACATTCAATATATTACAGGTGCAAAGACCTCATAATCTGACAATGTTTCTCGTCCTTTAAGATAGCCTAGCTCTATTATGAATACAAAACCTACAATATTACCTCCAAGTTTTTCTACCAACTTTGCCGTAGCCAAAGCTGTTCCGCCAGTAGCCAAAAGATCATCTGCTATTACAATCCTCTGCCCTGCTTCTATTGCATCTTTATGGATTTCTAATGCATCCTTACCATATTCCAATTCATATTCATATGTAACAGTATCTCCTGACAATTTCCCTGGCTTCCTTACCGGTACAAATCCTACTTTTAGTCCATAGGCTAAAGGTGCCCCTATGACAAATCCCCTCGCTTCTGGCCCTACTATTAAGTCCACATTTTTTTCTTTACAATGATCAACAAGGGTATCTATTGCATAATTATAGGCCTGTTTATCCTTTAATAGAGTAGTAATATCTTTAAAACTAACACCTTTCTTGGGGAAATCAGGAATCACCCTTATAGCCTTTTTTAAATCCATCACTATTCCTCCTTGTATAATGAGAATTATTTTTTATATTCATATCCGATAGCCAATTACCATAATAACAGTAAAATAAACCTTTATTAAGTTTTTTAGTTTCTGGTTTTCGGTATTGAATAAAATTTTAACATGGTCATTATCCTTGCATTGTTTTAATTCTTTTAGCTTAGTTATATTAATATATTTTTTCTATAATAGATATATTATCGTATTCATTTTACCTATCACTGGATATATTGAGAATGATTACAATATCGGTTATATTCCTGCTATTTTGTTATATTAAAGCACTATGTCCTAGTTCTACACAATGCATAAGCTCTTTATCTATAAAAGATAAGATTAGTTTTCTAGCTATTCTTTTTCATTAATTATCTAAATTACAAAATTACCAACACTTGAGATTTTAAATCGATTTAAAATTTCCTCCACATCTACATAGCCTAATGTTTTTATATTATCATTGGAATAAAGATTATGTTTATACTTTCTATTATACAAGAAATTATAATAAAAATCATCAAAAAAATCTGGAGTAAAAATGTTGGTAAATGACTGCTTATTTTTTATAAGTTTATATAGTGCAATTAAAATACCTTGCTTCTATAAAATAAATACTAACTCCATATTTTGTTATATTTCTATCAACGTAAAAAGTTAGCACCATAAAAGGCTTTAAAACCTCTTATAGTACTTATAAAAATTATTTAGATAATAAATTTATTCTCCTTCCGCCCATATAGCCCAAATCGGTCCTGCTATAAATACTGATGAATAGGTTCCCGCTATAATACCTACTATAATTGGAAGAGAAAATTCTTTAATTGAATCCACACCTAATACATACACAGCCACTATAGTAAATAAAGTCGTCAAAGAAGTATTTACTGTCCTTGATAGACTGTCATTTATACTCTTGTTTACTATTTCTCTATGCGACAACTTCTTTCCATACCTTTTCATGTTCTCCCTTATTCTATCAAAAATAACTATCGTATCATTTATAGAATAACCTATTATAGTCAGTACCGCTGCAACAAATGAGCTATTAATTTGCATACCAGAAAGAATAACAAAGGAAAACATAATAAGAATATCGTGTATAAGTGCAATTATAGCTACAAAACCTGATTTTAATTCAAATCTAATCCAAATATAAACGAGTATCAAACCCCAAGATATTGCAATAGCTTTAATGGCATTTAATGTGAGTTCCTTTCCAACAGCAGGCCCTACCACATCAGTATTGATTTGTTCATTTGTAATATTATATTTTTCTTTTAATTTTGATATAATAGTTTCCTCGAGCTCCTCGTAATTATCTTCTAATTTCATCCGGATTACTGCATCTTGATTTTTTTCACCAGCATATGAGGCTTCGGCTTGAGCTCCGCTTTCCTCTATTATTTCTCTTACTTCTTCTATATCATATTCTTGTCCTATATTTGCATATATTATGGCTCCACCAGCAAAGTCTATACCATAATTTATACCATTAATGCCCATAGCTATAAAACCTGCAACTATTACTATAAGTGAAATAATTGCAGTATATCTAAATAGCTTAGTAAAATTGATATTTGTATCTGCTCCTTTTTCACCATACAACTTTTCATTTTGAATATTTAATCCAATAAATAATCTCATAATTTGTTTAGTGAAAGCTATAGCAGTAAACATACTCAATAAGACACCTATTACAAGGGTTTTAGCAAATCCCTGTATAGGGCCTGTTCCAAATTTCCACAGTGCAAATCCAGCTATCAAAGTTGTAATATTTGAATCCAATATTGCACCAAACGCTTTATCAAAACCCGATTCAACAGAAGCCTTAAATGTCTTACCTGTATTTTTCTCTTCGCGTATTCTTTCAAATATTATAATATTAGCATCGACTGCCATACCTACTGAAAGAATTATACCAGCAATCCCTGGTAATGTTAATGTTACTTTAGTAACAGCCAATATTATCACTAATAATAAAATATAAACTATAAGTGCTAAATCTGCTACTAAACCAGGAAGACGATAATATACTAACATAAAAAGAAGAACAACTAAAATACCTATTATTCCAGCCTTTATGCTTCTTTCGAGGGCATTAGAACCAAGTGTAGCACCTATAGTCCTAATATCAAGCTGTTCTAACGGTACCGGAAGTGCACCACTCTCGATCAAATTGGCGAGTTTTTTCGCTTCCTCAATACTTTGCATACCTGTTATTTGCCCACTTCCCCCTGTTATTGCTGTTTGAACGGTAGGTGCTGATATTACATTTCCGTCAAGTTCAATGCTTATAACTTTTCCGATATTATTTTTAGTAGCTTCTGCAAATTTTTCGGCTCCTTCTTCATTTAACTCAAATTGTACAACGGGATTATTTATTCCATCGAATGCAGGCTGAGCTGTTTTTATATCTTTACCCTCTATTATTACATTCTCTTCAGGATCAATAAATTTGAGTTCTGCTGGTTGAGCTAGTATATTGGCAAGTTCTCTGGGATCTTCAACACCTGGTATCTCAACTCTTATCCATTTGCTACCTTGCCTTACAATTACCGCTTCATGTTGATTTTCTTGATCCAATCTATTTCGTATAACCCTCATTGCACCTTCTATTTTGTTATCTTTATCTGGATCGTTTTCATCAATTTTAGCTTCATAGGTTACATATAATCCACCCCTAAGGTCAAGTCCTAAATCTATTTTTTTTATAATAGGCTCTATAGTATAGAGACCTAAATTGAGCCCGTTTAATACCACATATCCTACAGAAGCAACGAGCAATATTATTATAATAAGGCTAATTGCATTTTTTCTTTTCATGTGTCCTCCCCCTTGCAAATTACTTTACTATGTAATTATAGTACTTCGTACTATAACAGTCAATATTAGTATTCTATGCTCTCTACTGCTTTTATCATAAGTGCACATTCTATTCGTTTCTTCTCCATTTCACATCCTATTTGATAAGGACTATCTAGTGTTCCTGTGAAATTATATGAATTAGCAGTGCAACCTCCAGTACAATAAAATTTTGCCCAACAATCTTGACATATATCTTTCTTTAATAGATTATTATCTCTAAATTTTCTTTGTAGATTAATGTCAAATGTATTGTTGTTTACATTTCCCATCTTAAATTTAGTTTGTCCTACAAATTGATGACATGGGTATATATCACCTTGAGGAGTTACTGCTACATATTCATTACCTGCTCCACAACCTATAAGTCTCTTAGCAATACATGGTCCTTGATTTAAATCAATAAAAAAATGAAAGAAATTAAACCATTTACCTGCCCTACGCCTCTTTATATATTCACTAGCTAAAATTTCGTAACTTTCAAATATTTGCGGAAGGTCTTCTTCCCTTATACTATAATCCTCTTCTTCAGAAGCAACTACGGGTTCTATAGATATCTGTTCAAACCCACAATCTGCCAGATGAAGTACATCCTTATAAAAATCTAAATTGTTTCTCGTAAAGGTTCCTCTAATATAATAATCTTTTTGTTTTCGACCATTTACTAATGACTTAGCATTTTCCAAAATCACATCATAGCTACCTTTACCATTTACAGTTTTTCGCATTTTATTGTGGATTTTAGGACGACCATCCAAACTTATAACTACATTTACAAATTCATCATTTAAATATTTTATGATAGCTTTATCTAATAGAACACCATTAGTAGTGATAGTAAACTTAAATCTTTTATTATTTCTTTTTTCTAGAGAGCGCCCATATCTCACGAGTTCTTTTATAACATCAAGATTCATAAGTGGTTCCCCACCAAAAAAATCCACTTCAAGATTTTTTCTGTTCCCTGACTTTTTAACTAAGAAATCCAAGGCATTTTTACCAGTATCTAAATCTAATAGACTTCTACCACCTTTAAAATCTCCTGTAGATGCAAAGCAGTAAGAGCATCTAAGATTGCAATCATGGGCTGCATGAAGACACATAGCCTTGATAACAGGTTCTCCACTGTGAAATGGAATATTTACATTCCAATTACTATAGAGCATATCTTCCTCTATAAGCATCATAATTTCGTCTAATGCTTCAGCTAAATCGTTTCTCATATATTTTTTACCAAGTTCTTTATATATTAGTTCTCTATTAAAATCAGGTCCATATTCTAGTAAATCCCATACAATATCATCTATAATATGTACGGCACCACTATTTACGTCTAATACTAATTTTATGCCGCCTAGTTCAAATTTGTGTATCATACTTTTCATACTCTTCATATTCTTCCTCCACTCACGAAAATATAATTAATATAGCAGTAGCTACGCTACTGCTATATTCTTTTATTTTATATAAGTAGATTGATTTTCGCAACTTTGATTTGCTACAGTACAAGAAGTCTTACAAGCTGATTGGCAAGATGCTTGGCATTCACCACAACCGCCCTTGACTGCTGTTTCTTTTAAATTACCTTTATGTAATACCTTTATATGCTTCATCATCTTATTCCTCCCTGAATGCTTTAATTTATTATATATTATAACATATATTTTTTAGTTTAAAAAGCGATTTCCATTATTTGAGATTTACACCAATCACTCCACCTATTGCCCCTACAATAAAACTCATTGCAATATCTGACAATACAACTCGATTAAAAATAATACTTTGAGCAAAAAGTGCGCTTATTACAAAAGCCCAAAACATATACATTATTCCCGTAATACCACCCTTTAGCCAGCCTCTTACTTTGCTTGCTTTAGCAGCCATAGAACCACCCAAAGCAATGCTAATTATTCGTATAACTTGGTTAGTAGGTGGAATAATTTTCTCATCTAAATTCCCAATCTTCATAGCTATAGCAAATATGATAAAAAGCAAAAATGTAATTATAACTGCAAATATAGATGATTTAATAATAATCATAAAATTTTTCCCCAAAGTATTTTTTTTAACATTATCCACTTTTTTAGGACTACATTTCATAATCTCAACTCCTCATAAAATATACATCATATTCTAAGTTATGCGGAGTTAAAAATGTTTATGATATTATATATAAAGTGAAAAAGCCTGTAAGCACAGGCTTTTAATCGGCTGAAATTGGTTTATCCACGTCTTTTACTGCCCAACGTTCTATCACGAGATTAACCTTATCTCTACCTACTTCAATAGTCAATATGTCATCCCTTATATCTACTACTTTACCACATATACCACCTATAGTAGTAATGTTATCTCCATTTTTAATTGATGATAACATCTCTTGCATTTCTTTTTCCCTCTTCTTTTGAGGTCTTATTATGAGAAAATACATTATCACAAAAAGAAATACAATAGGCATTATAAGTTGCACAATTGCTGCTCCGGTGCTAATCTGTTGTTCTTGTCCATTTTCGTTTGGCATATAAACCCTCCTTCCTTATTAGGATTATACCCTTATAATCTAATTTATTCAACTAAAAAACAGAAAAGTTCTATTCATATTTATAGTTTCTTTTAAAATTTTCAACAAAAGATAGAAGTCTATCTTCCATTATAGCATGCCGCATATTTTCCATCAGTTTTATTAAAAATCTCAAATTATGAATACTAAGAAGTATGGCCGCTAATATTTCACCACTCTTTACCAAATGTCTTAAATAAGCTTTACTGAAATTTTTACATGTATAGCAATCACATTCACTATCTAATGGTGTAAAATCTCTTTCATAGGTTGCATTTCTTACCACTACCCTGCCTGTACTTGTCATTGCTGTTCCATTTCTTGCTATACGAGTAGGATGCACACAATCAAACATATCAACTCCCCTCAGTACTCCTTCTATTAAACAATCAGGAGTTCCAACTCCCATTAAATAGCGTGGTTTATCTTTGGGCATAATGGGCATTAAAAAATCTAAAATTTCGTACATAATAGACTTTGGTTCTCCCACACTTAACCCACCTATACCATAGCCTGGAAAATCCATATCTATCAACTCACGTGCACTAATTTCTCGTAATTCTTTGTACATTCCACCTTGTACTATACCAAATAAGGCTTGATCCTCCCTTGAATGGGCAACTTTACATCTCTTTGCCCACCTGCTAGTTCTTTTCATGTCTTCCTTTGCCCGTTCATAAGTATAGGGATAGGGAGAACACACATCAAAAGCCATAATTATATCTGAACCTAGAGCATTTTGTATTACTATAGATTCTTCAGGACCTATAAAATGTTTAGAACCATCTAAATGGGACCTAAAGTATACACCTTCTTCTTTTATAGTTCGTAGGTCTGTTAAACTAAATACTTGAAAGCCCCCACTATCAGTAAGTATTGGTCTATCCCAATTCATGAAAGAATGGAGCCCTCCAGCTTCTCTTATAAGCTCATGACCTGGTCTCATATACAAATGATAAGTATTACATAGAATTATCTGTGCTTTTATTTCTTTGAGATCCCTAGGAGTCATAGCTTTGACAGTAGCCTGAGTTCCTACAGGCATAAATATGGGTGTATCAAATGAACCATGCGGAGTATGAAATTTACCAACTCTAGCTCTTGTTTTACTACATTCTTTTATAACTTCAAATTTAAAATCCATATCGTTATCCTTCCATCTATAAAAATTTTATTTCATTGAATGAACATTGCATCTCCAAAACTAAAAAAACGATAGCGTTTCTCTATTGCCTCAGCATAGACATTCAATATTTCTTCTCTATCTGCAAATGCACTAACTAGCATAAGAAGAGTTGATTGAGGAAGATGAAAGTTTGTAATTAAAGCATCAACCACTTTAAATTTATAACCTGGATATATAAAAATATCTGTTTTACCATAGCCAGGATGTATTTTCCCAAATCTATCACCTATGGTCTCTAATGTCCTGCAAGATGTAGTTCCTACAGCTATTACACGTCCACCTTTTTCTCGAGTTTTATTTACAATTTCTGCTGTCTCTTCAGAGACATAATAGCTCTCTGAATGCATATGATGGTCTTCTATATTTTCTGTTTTTACTGGTCTAAAAGTACCTATACCCACATGAAGAGTAATATTTGCTATATTCACTCCACTACATTCGATCTGTTTGAGAAGTTCTTGAGTAAAATGGAGACCCGCGGTAGGAGCAGCTACAGAACCATTATACTTTGCATATACGGTTTGATATCTATTATTATCTTTGAGTTCTTCATGTATATAAGGTGGTAAAGGCATTATTCCCACTTTATCTAGAATCTCTTCAAATATACCGTCATATTCAAACCTTACAATCCTTGTTCCATCTTTTGTCTTGGCTAAAATCTCCCCCTTAAGTAAACCCTCTCCAAATATAAAAATTCTTCCTATAATTGCACGTCTACCTGGATTTACCATGACTTCCCATATGTCATCTTCTACTCTGTCTATTAATAAAAATTCCATTTTACCACCTGTATCTTCTCTCTTACCTAGAAGGCGAGCAGGTATAACCTTTGTATCATTTATTACAAGACAATCACCTGGATTTAAATATTCTATAATATCTTTAAAATATCTATGTTCTATATTTTTCGTTTTTCTATCATATACTAAAAGCCTAGATTGCATTCTATCTTTCAGCGGATACTGTGCAATAAGTTCCTGCGGTAATTCGTAATAAAAATCTGATAATTTCAATATTCATCCACCTCAAATCCTATTCTGTATATGGAAGATCGAAGTGCTTGTAAGCACGGGGCGTTACAATCCTTCCTCTAGGCGTTCGAGCAATGTAACCTATCTGCAATAGATATGGTTCATATACATCTTCTATAGTGGCACTTTCTTCCCCTGTAGAAGCTGCAATGGTATCTATCCCCACCGGTCCTCCATTAAATTTTTCAATAATAGTAAGTATAACCTTTCTATCAATAGAGTCTAACCCCATTTCATCTACTTCTAACATTTCAAGAGCATCTTTTGCAATATGTCTATCTATTTTCCCTTCAGCTACTACTTGGGCATAATCCCTTACCCGCTTTAGAAGTCTATTAGCAATTCTAGGTGTACCTCGTGCTCTAGCTGCTATTTCTGCTGCACCCCCATCATCAATTTCTACATTTAATATATGAGCTGAACGATCTATGATCTCTTTTAATTCATCCTTAGTATATAATTCTAATCTATCAATTATTCCAAATCTATCCCGTAGTGGAGATGTGAGCATACCAGCTTTAGTGGTTGCTCCAATAAGTGTAAAATTAGGTAAATCAAGTCGTATAGAACGAGCACTAGGCCCTTTACCGATTATTATGTCTAATGCAAAGTCCTCCATTGCTGGATATAACACTTCTTCAATACTTGCATTAATACGATGTATTTCATCTATAAATAATACATCTCCTTCACCCAAATTTGTAAGAATTGCAGCTAAATCTCCGGTCCGTTCGATTGCAGGACCAGATGTGACTCTTAGGCCAACACCAAGTTCATTAGCTATTATATTGGCAAGAGTTGTTTTACCAAGTCCAGGGGGACCATATAACAATACATGATCAAGTGCTTCATTTCGTTCTTTTGCAGCACTTATAAAAATATTCAATTTTCGCTTAACCTTTTCTTGTCCTATGTATTCATTGAATGTTCTAGGTCTTAAATTATATTCACAATGTCCATCATCTTCTATCATAGTAGAAGATACTATTCTTTCTTTTTCTTCTGGCAATAGGATTCACCTTCCAATATATTTATATATCTAAATTTTTCAATGCTGCTTTGATAAGCACAGAGGTATCTCCTTCCATATCCTTAATATTATACAATGCCCTTTTTATCTCATTTTGTGTATAACCTAATATCACAAGGGCATCTACCACCTCATCTAATTTGCTAGTTCTATCGGATGAAACGTAAGATATACCATCTTCATCTTCGTCGATAGCAAATTCATCCATTTTATCTCTCAATTCCAATATAATCCTTTGAGCAGTTTTTTTCCCCACTCCTGGTGCTTTAATCAGGGTTGCTATGTCCCCCACTAAAATCCCCTTTACCACCTCATTGATATCAAGCACTGATAATATAGAAAGAGCACCTTTAGGCCCAATACCCGATACTGTAATAAGTTTTTCAAACATAGCCTTCTGTTGCCTATCAATAAAACCATATAATTCCTGGCTATCTTCCCTAACCACAAAATAAGTATATAGTTTTATATCACTACCTATAGAGGGCAATTTATCTAATACATTAGTGGGTACTTTTATCATATAACCCACTCCATTTACATCTAATATTACTCTGTCTTGTTCAACCTCTTCCAATATACCATTTAAATATGCAAACATATTTTAGCTCCTATCGATATTTTAATTTCTTATACATACCTATATTATTAATATGGCATATGGCTATAGCCAATGCATCAGCTGCATCGTCAGGTTTAGGTGTTTTTTTTAAACCCAAGAGCATCTTTACCATATTTTGAACTTGTACTTTTTCTGCTCGCCCATAACCCACAACCGCCTGTTTAACCTGTAATGGAGTATATTCGTATATTGGTAGACCATATTTGGCTGCAGCTACTATAGCAACACCTCTTGCTTGACCTATAGATATAGCCGTCTTTACATTTTTATTGAAAAAAAGTTCCTCTATTGCTACGGCATCAGGACAAAAATAATCTATTATTTCACATACACCATCAAATATTCTAACAAGCCTTTGTGGTGCATCCATATGGGCAGGAGTATTCACTGTGCCATAATCTATTGGACATAACGTATTATGTTCTTTTTCAACAATACCATAACCGAGAATTGCAAGTCCCGGATCTATACCTAGTACTAACATTGACACACCACCATATAAATTTATTTAAATTCACTCATAGTAATATTATGCTTTTTTCATTATTATGTCAATGTATTTGAAGTTTGAGTTTTCGCATTTTTTAAGGATTTTTATTCCTTAAAAACAAAAAGTATCTCATCAGCTACAAAAGAACCGTTAATTTTAATCAATTGAAATGTTATGATAGTATTGAAATCGAATTCGATATTTTTGTATCACAATGTGTATATTACATCTGCATCACTTTATATGAACATGTGTCATGTTGAAAAGGGCTGTTTTAAATAGCCCTTTTCAATTTCTTATCTGTCCATTACCATTGATAATATATTTTATAGTTGTAAGGGCCTCTAATCCCATAGGACCCCTCGCATGCAATTTTTGTGTACTTATACCTATCTCTGCACCAAATCCATACTCAAAACCATCTGTGAAGCGTGTAGAGGCATTTACATACACAGCTGCTGCATCAACCTCATTTAAAAACTTTTGAGCATTAAAATAGTCAGACGTAATAATGGCTTCCGAATGCCCTGAACCATATATGTTTATATGAGATATAGCACTGTCTATTCCATCTACAATTTTTATTGCAAGTATATAATCTAGATATTCTGTGTACCAGTCCTCATCTTTTGCAGGTACACAGTCTATTAGCTTTTGTGTCTTCTTACAGCCTCTTAACTCTACTCCTTTTTCTTTTAAAGCCGATGCAATTTCTGGTAAAAAATCCTTGGCTATCTTTTCATCTATTAACAGCGTCTCTACTGCATTACATACGCCAGGACGTTGTGTTTTAGCATTTACAATTATATCCTTTGCCATATCCTGTCGACTGTTACTATCTACATAGATATGACAATTACCCATACCTGTTTCAATAACAGGTATGGTTGCATTTTGGGTAACATTTTTGATAAGTTCTGCTCCACCTCTGGGTATTAATACATCTATTAATCCATTTAACTTCATTAAAAATTCAACACTCTCACGAGTAGTATCTTCTATTAATGAAAACGCTCCTTGAGGAATTCCAGATTCATATGCCGCTTTAGATAGTATTTTTATAATGGCTCTATTAGAATAAATAGCGTCAGAACCACCTCGTAATATGGCTGAATTTCCTGTCTTTAGACATAGACCGACTGCATCAACGGTAACATTGGGTCTTGCTTCATAGATTATACCAATGACCCCTAATGGAACACGCCTTTGTCCTATCTCTAAACCATTGGGACGTCTCCACATTGCAATCGTCTCGCCAATTGGATCAGGAAGTTGCGCTATACTTTTGAGTCCTTCTGCCATCAACTCTATTCGACTTTTATCTAGTTTTAATCTATCTAAAAATGCTTTTGATTTACCCTCTTTTTTTGCATCTTCCATATCCAATTGGTTTTTTTCAATAATAGATGCAGCATTATGTATAAGTGATTCAGCCATATTTAGAAGGGCATTATTTTTTATGTTACATGATAAATTTGCAAGATCATAACTAGCTTCTTTCGCTTGCTGAGCCTGCTTTAAAATTACATTCATTCTCTTTACCCCCCTTTTTTATTACAGTATATAGTATTCTTATATATTTTGCCAGAATTTATTTTAATAAATTGATATCCTTTGTCTGGTTTTATGTATTACTTAACTCTCTATATCCTCTATAACTTGTTCTATTTCTTCTAATGTCTCCATTATTAATCCTTTTTTAAATTGTTCCTTCCACTCTTTTGGCAAATATTCAAACGATATATCTATTTTTTTAACAATGTCTAAATTACCATCTATATCCGATTGGCATATGGCGATATAGTTATCAACTTCCTGTAATATATAATGATTTGGGCAATAACCTTCTATAACCTTTTCCATAACAATATTTTTTGCATTAAATATTTTTATATCCCAATTAAAATACCTTCGTGAAAATTCTTCCCTAGTAATACCAATATCGTTATAAGATATTGACTCTTCTAATAAATGAACATGACTACATGAATTATATACATATTTTTTAGATATAATAGTATCTTCTGTTGTTAGTACTTCCTTTTCGTTAGTTAAAGATAATGTCCCCTCTTCTAGTTTAACTGGAACATTATTATTTTTCTCTTGAATTGTATTTCCTATATCATACCGTTGTAGATATTTTTTTAATGAGATGTTTTTTACATAACTATAGGAAATTATCATTGCAAATAATAATATAGACAACATAATAATAATTAAAAATATTAACTTTTTTTTATCTTTTAAAAAAGTAAACACTATAATCCCTCCAGCTATACTTTGAATTATAGTGTTTCCATGTTTGTTATATATATACATATAATTGCAATTATGCTACAATCAATGCAAGTATAGTAGAAAAAATACCAACTAATGTTCCTACAATCAATTCTTTTAATGTATGTCTACCTAATTGCTTTCTTGCCCAATATACTATTGGTAGTATAATCAATGTCCAAATAGTATGCCAACCACTAAAATATATTAAAAGAGTCAATGGTCCAGATATGCCACATGCATGACCACTTGCTTTTAAATTTACCACCTTATTAACAAATGAAAGAACCAAACCAGAAAACAAATAGGCTAAAAATATTTTTCTAACTATGCATGGGCTATTTAATATAAAACAAAAAAGCGTTCCTAATGTATAACCTATTACCCCCATTATAAATGCTAATTTTCTCTCACCTTTTCTGCCTTGTTGTTTTATGGACGGAAATAGATATTTTAATGGATATGCAGATATAGGGATAATTGTTAAAAACACTAATGAATATATATACCACCAAATGCTCTCGAAACTTTCCCTCATACTTATAAAGAGCCATGTAACAACCACTGCTGCAACCACGGGAACAAGTGTAAGGACACTTATAGCTTTAGCTATTACTTTCTTAGTCACATTGTCTCCTCCTCACACATACATTTAATTTAAGCATAGTTGTTCTTCGCATAATCTCTATAGCATTTTGCTACTTCATCAAAACCTGCATTTTTCAACTGATTATATACTATATTATGGATTTCCACTGAGCTAATAACATCTTTTTTCATATTTAGTATTTTCCTGTGTATATCCTTACTTAATATTTCAATATCTGATAGAGTAAAAGGCTGTCTTGCTTCGTCAGAAGCTCTCTCAATAGACAACTTTATTTTATCTAGATCATAATCTTGAAATCTACCGTCCCTCTTTAGGACCTTCATAATCTACACCCCTTATATACTATAATAACAACTACTTATTTTTACTTATTTTAAAATGCAATCTTTATCCAGCAATATTACATATATATTATAACATAATCGCGATACGCAAAAAATTTATACTTCACTCTAGATTTAAATCTTCAAAATCAAGATTATGATATACATGCTGAACATCATCATTGTCTTCTATTTGATCTACCAATGCCAATATTTTCTTTGATTCTTCTTCATTTAACTTTACGTAATTTTGAGGTACCATTTCAACATCCGCTGATATAAACTTGAAACCATTTTTTTCTAAGTGTTCTCTTACTTCAGAAAAATTCGTTGGTTGAGTTATTACTTCAAAAACTTCATCTTCGTCTAGTACATCATCAGCGCCAGCTTCTAATGCACACATTATAAGATTATCTTCATCTACCTCTTCTGTTTTCTCTATTACAATAATGCCTTTTCTATCGAACATCCAAGAAACACATCCAGTTGCCCCAAGACTACCACCACTTCGGTCAAACAAATGGCGTATTTCACCTGCTGTACGATTCCTGTTATCTGTCAATACTTCTACTATTATAGCAACACCATTTGGCCCATATCCTTCATATGTTATTTCTTCATAGACGACAGACCCAAGTTCTCCAGAAGCTTTTTTTATACATCTCTCTATATTCTCATTAGGCATATTTGCCTCTTTTGCTTTAGCAATTGCATCTTTTAAACGAGGATTTAGTTCAGGATCACTTCCTCCTTCTTTTACGGCAACAGAAATAGCCCTTCCTAGTTTAGTAAAAATTTTCCCTCTCTGGGCATCTGTCTTAGCTTTTTTCCGTTTTATATTTGCCCATTTAGAATGACCTGCCATATCTATATAAACCTCCTCCATATTCATAATTACCATTTAATAATATCACAACTCATATTGTATGTAAACCCTGGTAAATACTTAAGTTTTCGTATTTTTAAAACCACATATATCCAATGATTTTAAGATTTAAGATGTAAATCAATTAATAAAATATTATACGTTTAATTCAATGTTATTTATGAGCCTGTACAACTTTTTCTTTATTTTTCAAAAACTTAAATATCAATTACAGACATTATATGAATTAACGTGGAATAAGATCTAACATCCTATCTTTTTCATCCACATTTACATAATAATCTGGTACCTCACCTACAATTATACTTTCACTTATAGGTATCTTAGCAGATACAGTAACTATATTACTTTCTAATGGCACTACTACTCGTACTTGTGTCCGCATATTAAGATAAATCTTATGTCTAGTTTGATTAATGCCAGCATTTTCAAATTCTGTAGCAAATTCATTTGAAACTGAACCTACAGGAATAATCTTTATCTTAATATTAGGTCCCATGCCTGCTAATATACGACTATTAAAGGTCGAACCAAGTGGAATTTCTATCCCTTGCTCTCCCATCTTTGTTATTTCATCTAGAGTATTACTCGAAGCTTCAGCTGCAAGACTATTCATTTTAACAGTATTCGCTTGTATCATAGTAATGTTACCATTGTTATCAGTCAATATGTTTACAAGATCTGTATATTTTATATCAGAACTCAATACATCCTTTACTGCATTATTCATTGCAATAGTTGCCATATATTGAACTTTTGCCTCAGACATTGCAATAACAGTAGGTTTTATTCCTTTTTCAATAAACATAAAACATGTAAGAAAAATAAACAGTATGAGTATAATATATATATATATACGATTAAATCGTCTATATGGCAATCAAATCACATCCTTCACTATATTCTATGATAAATTTCAAATAATCTTTACAATTTGATAGCATTATGCAATTATAATATTATCTTAATAGCTTTTTTAGTTCTACAAATTGTAATAATGTGTTATAATATGATTTAATAAAATTTCTTTTGGAGGTTAGAAATGGACTTGTCAGAAAATAAAAACCAGATAAATGGTAATAACGATATAGATGGAGAAAAAAAGAGAACTCGATCTCGACAACGCTTTAAGAACAAAAAAAAGCAATCTAATTTAGCCATAGAAGTGCTTGTAACTACACTAAAAATGTTTGTTTTACTCATTCTTGTAGTTGCTTTTGCAGCTTTTGGAGCAGTACTTGGCATTGGTAAGGCTTATTTGGACTCTACACCTGAACTAGATATTGCCAAGATTGAAGATCAAAGTGAAACTTCATTCATATACGATAAAGATGGAAATTTGATAACAGAATATTTTGGGTTTGAAAACAGAGTTTGGGCACCAATAGAAGAAATACCTAAGACTCTGCGAAATGCATTTATTGCTGTAGAAGATGTCAGATTTTATTCTCATAAGGGCATTGACTATAGAAGAATGATAGGGGCATTCGTAAACAATCTCAAAAATGATTCGGTACAAGGAGCAAGTACTATAACCCAACAACTTATAAAGAATAGTATTCTTTCTCCAGAAAGAACATACAAACGAAAGATCCAAGAGATGTATCTTGCAATCCAACTAGAAAAAAAATATGATAAAGATCAGATATTAGAAGCCTATCTAAATACTATTCATCTAGGAGGTTCAAATTATGGTGTAAAGGTAGCTGCAAAAGACTATTTTGGAAAAGAATTAGATGAATTAACCTTGCGAGAATGTGCTATATTAGCTGGAACTACGCAAAATCCCTCAAAATTTGACCCTCGAAGGAACCTCTTGCCCATTTCAAGTGGTGGTAGAGGAACTCCTGAATGGAC
The DNA here is from genome assembly GCA_002386065.1 of Firmicutes bacterium UBA3920. GTDB lineage: Bacteria > Bacillota > Clostridia > Caldicoprobacterales > Xylanivirgaceae > UBA3920. The sequence continues at coordinate 10,561 of DGES01000118.1, read as the reverse complement.
ATATAAGAGAACTAATATAGTTCTTAAGGCCATGTATGAAAATGAATATATAACTAAAGAAGAATACGAAGAAGCAAAATTTGATGAAAATAATCTTGAATCCGAAAAGAATCAAGTTCATATAATTAAAGAATCTCAATCCAAACAATTGTATCCTATGCCTTATTTTATAGAATACGTAATATATGATGTCAGAGATAAGATAATGGAACAAAAGGATTGGAAAGGTGATGAGGGCCGTAATAAAGCAGAACAACTTATATATGGCGGTGGATTAAAGATATATACAACTGTAGATCCTGATATCCAAGAAACAATGGAAAATGTCATATATAACTATGAAAACTTGCCTCAACTTGCCAACCCTGACAAATATAGTGTGAGTTCTCAGGGTGTACCTCAACCGCAGGTAGCTGCAGTTATAATGGATCAAAGCACGGGCGAAATAAGAGGGGTTGTAGGAGGCAAACAACCACCTACACAACATAGACAACTCAACAGAGCATTTATGTCTAAATTACCACTGGGTTCATCAATGAAACCACTAGCAGTATATGCTCCTTTCATAGAAGCTGGTTATCCTGGTGGTATAATATTTGAAAATATAAAAGCCCCTATTGAAGGCTGGCAGAGTAAAAATGGTTATCCCCAAAACTATGAAGGTGGAGGTTATACAGGACCTACCGATGTAAGAACAGGTATAAAACGTTCTTTGAATGTAGTATCAGCAAGAATAGTAGCAGATAGAATTGGACCTCAATATTCTGCAAATAAACTAATTGAACTTGGAATAGATGAAGAGGATATTCCTGGATATACTAATGGTTCACCCTCTCCTGCTGCTTTAGCACTAGGGACTCATGGCAATAATATGGTTGAAATTACTGCTGCTTTTGCCACAATAGCAAATAAAGGTGTATATCAAGAGCCTATATCCTTTACCAAAGTATTAGATAAGAATGATAAAGAAATTCTAAATACATCTAATCAAATAACAAGATCTGTTTTTAAAGAGAGTACCACTTTTATTTTAACAGACTGGATGGAAGATGCTGTAAACAATGGTACCGGTGGTAAAGCTCGCTTTAATAATTCCATGCCTGTAGCAGGAAAGACTGGAACTAACTCAGACTTTAGAGGCGTTTATTTTGCCGGATTTACGCCTTATTATACTGGAGCAGTTTGGATAGGACACGACGATTTTCAACCTTCATTCGTCAGAGGTTCTACAGGAGGTGCTTATGCCGCTCCTCTATGGGGAGAGCTTATGAAGCCAATTCACGAGGAGCTAGAAAGTGTACCTTTTTATGAAAGTGTACCTGAAGATGTGGTAAAAGTCACTGTCTGCGGTGTATCTGGTCTATTACCCAATGAAGATTTATGCGCCCATGATTCAGGAGGACATGGTTTGGTAACCGAATATTTCCCTAAAGATGCTGTGCCGACAGAGACATGTAATATACACCGGAAGGTAACCCTATGTAATGTTTCAGGAAAATATCCAACACCTTACTGCCCTGAATCTGAGTTAACTACTAAATCAGTAGTCATTTTACCAGAAAATTCGCCTTACCGGCTATTACCTGATGCAGAACTACAAAAATATTTACCGGGCGCTCTAAAAAACTTCCTTGGACCAGATGAGCTGGACTATAATAATCCAAAATATACAGATTATTTCTGCCCAATTCATACCAAAGAATGGAAGGAAACTAAAAACGAAAAAGATGTATTAAGACAACAGGCTCAAGAACTTTTAGATAAAGTCAAGAAACTTTTAGAAAATCCAGGATTTAAAAAAAAGATGACGCCCGATGAAAAGAAACAATTAGAAGCTGCATTAACTAAATTAGAAGAAGTCCTCAAAAAATCAGAGGTGTCAGGAGATAGTGAGACACAAGCTATACAACCTAGTGATATAAAAAAAGCCATGGACGAATTAAGTCAAACTGCTAATTCTATTTTAAACAGAATAGAAAACTCTACGCCAACAATGCAGCCTAATGATGATGAAGATGAAGATAATAATAAAAACAGAAATGATGACAATAACAATGATAATAAAGGCGATAAAGGCGATAAAGGCGATAAAAAGGATAATAATGATAATAATGACGATGAAAATAAAAATAACGAAATGATGACAATAACAATGATAATAAAGGCGATAAAGGCGATAAAGGCGATAAAAAGGATAATAATGATAATAATGACGATGAAAATAAAAATAACGAAGACCCCTTAAATTCCAATAATTAGAATATAAAAAAAAGAATGCAAAATACTAACTTAATAATAAAAATGGCCATTTGATAGGGAAGATTAAAATCTTCCCTATCTCTTTGTCTTGGGATCAAATATAATGGCTATCAGATATCCAAAAAACACTGCTGCTGTTATCCCACCTGCTGCTGCTTGAACACCTCCTGTAAATATTCCCAAAATTCCTTCTTGATTAACTGAATCTAAAACTCCTTTTGCAAGAGTATTTCCAAATCCCGGAAGAGGGATACTAGCGCCGGCGCCGGCAAATTGAACAAGTGGCTCATAGATACCCAATGCACCCAATACTACTCCTGATGTAACAAATATCACCAATATCCGTGCAGGACTAAGATTTGTTTTATCTATCAATATCTGTCCTACAACACATATTAACCCTCCTACCACGAAAGCTTTTAAATACTCCAAGATTCATCCCTCCCCTTTTTCGATAACCACTAAATGCATGATTCCAGGTATGCTTTCCCCCTGCTGTGTACTGGTTGTACTAAGAAGCGCACCCGTTGAACCCATTAAAACACGATTTAGCTCACCTTCTTCAATTTTTTTTAATATAAAACCTGAAAATACAACCGCTGAGCATCCACATCCACTTCCTCCTGATTGTACATCTTGCTCTTCACCATAGATCTCACATCCACAATCTATATATCTACTTGCTATATCGTAGCCTTCTTTATTGAGCATATCTATTGTTAATTCTCTTCCAAACCTCCCTAGATCTCCTGTTACTATAAGATCATAATCTTGAGGATTCCTCCCTGTATCTTCAAAATGGGCTTTTATAGTTTCTACTGCAGCAGGTGCCATAGCAGCTCCCATATTGTTAACATCTTTTATTCCATAGTCAACAACCTTTCCAGTGGTTATATGTGTAATGGAAGGTCCATTCCCCTCATTCGATACCACTACTGCCCCTGCTCCTGTTACTGTCCACTGTCCAGTTGGTGCCATCTGTGTACCCTGTTCTAATGGATAGCGAAATTGTCTCTCGGCCGTACAAAAGTGACTAGAAGTTGCACATAAAGCATTATCTGCATATCCACCATCAACCATTATTGCACCTAATGATATTGATTCAGTCATAGTAGAACAGGCACCAAAAAGACCAAAAAACGGTATACCTAATGTCCGTGCTGTAAAGTTAGCCGTCATTATTTGATTTAGTAGGTCACCGGCAAAAAAATAATTAATATCGGTATTTTTTTTATTTGCTCCTTCTATAGCCCTCTCACATACTTCTTTTAACATCCTACATTCTGTCTTTTCCCAACTATCTTCTCCCCAGAGATTATCAGGCATTACAATGTCAAAAAACTCACCTAGTGGTCCTTGAGATTCTTTTTGACCAACTATAGACGAATTTGAAATTATTTTAGGCCTATTTTTTAATATAATTGTTTGCCCTCCAAGTCTCTTACTTTCCATTCATATCCCTCACTTTAGCTGTATTAACCTACTTATCGAACAAAAAAATAATATATAAATCCTACAACAACTGAACTTCCTATACCATATACTAAAACAGGTCCAGCTACTGTAAACATCTTTGCTCCTATGCCTAACACAAAACCTTCACGCTTAAATTCCATAGCTGGTGATACTATAGAGTTGGAAAATCCTGTTATGGGAACTATAGAACCTGCACCACCTATTTTTCCTATATCATCATATACACCTAAACCAGTCAATATACCACCTAAAAATATCATTACAATTGTCGTAAATGTAGCTGCACTATTTTGATCTAGATTATAATAATTTCTCCCTATATTTAATATTATCTGTCCTATGACACATATTAGCCCACCTACTAAAAAAGCAGATGTACAATTCCTTAGAATATTCGTCTTAGGCATCTTAGCAGATACATATTTTTGATATTCTCTATCCTTATTTTGCTTTATAGCATCCATATTTTTTACTCCTTCCATATTTCTTTTTTATGAATCTAATTATTGAATCCAAATGTTATCCAATATATTATGGAAAAGAGAACTTTCCCAATCATTATAGAAAAAACTCCAACATACATCCATCTGACTATACCAAGTCTGTCTGCCATTATAGGCATTATATCTAAAGTCTCTGCTAGAGCTGAGGCTACTATACCAATGAAAATACCTGCTAGTAGACCTATAAACATTAAAGGATAAACTTTTAAATATAATTTTATATTTAAAAAATATAGAACAGAAGCTGTCAAGGCTCCTATCAACACTGAAAACTCACCTATCTTGGGGTAAGATTCAAGCCTTGTAAACTTAAGAATATTGGATACTACTCCCAATATAGTAAAAAAAGCAACCAGTCCACCACCTACTACTAATCCTCCAGATAATCCTAGTAACATACAAATTGCATATCTCATTTTTTTTCATATATAGAAAGTTTATATTCCTCTATTTCCTTATTGTATTTGTATAATTCGATCTCTAGAGGACCTGGCTTATCCCTCTTTCTATCTAGGGAAAATACATCAAAAAATATAGCTATACCTAATCCTAATCCTATAGAATATGGAATACTTATGATAAGTGGACGATTATCCTCTATTCCTGTTACTATCTCATATATCTTCCTATGAGTTTCATGCATATTGACATCTTCGTGAAAATATATTATTGCTAATCCAGCTCCAACAAAAAGGAGTAAAGATGTTATAACAACAATAAATATAGTTATTATATCGTGTCTTTCTTCATTTTTAGGATTAATTAATATATTTTCTTTTCCCAATAAGTTTATAGTTGTATTCCCTATATTATCCCTTATAGCTTGTATAATATCTACTGCTCTTATAAGATAAGCCTTATTCGTCATTTTAGGTAACAATCGAATATTTTCTATATTTGATCTTAACTCATCTGAACAACTTATATAGGCAATATCTTTTAGATATACAGACTTATCAATAGCTATTTGCAAACTACCTTTAAATTGAAAATATATTTCTTCATTATCACCCATTGTATCTACTCCAAGATTCTATCATGTTGAATTGTACAAATTTAGCACCACTAAATTTATCTTGTTGCTTAGTTTCTTTATTTATATATATCCATATGGTAGTAACAGCTATAATGATTATGAGGCCTATCAAAAGAAGTATGGTACCATATCTATTTAAAACTTTTCGCATATTCTTCCTCCTCATTAGTAAAACTGTCAACTGTGTTTATTCTTTGTAATTATATAAATTTTTATTCAAAAAAAAATCCTATGACATATAGGATCAAGCTTTTATAACATCTCTCTTAGTTTTGCCAAAACTTTTTTTTCAATTCTAGATATTTGAACCTGAGATATACCAAGAACTTTAGCAATTTCACTTTGGGTTTTATCTTGAAAATAACGCATTATTATTATTGTTCTTTCTCTCTCTTCTAGCTGTTCTAATGCTTCCTTTAGCATGACTTTATCTATAACTGTAGATACATGATTTTCTTGACTAGCAATTTTATCTATCATAAGTATAGGATTATCATCATCTTCATATATAACATCATAAATAGAACCTACTGGTCTACCTGCCTCCATAGCCTGAATAATTTCTTCAGGAGTACTACCTATCTCATCAGCAATTTCCTGAATAGTAGGTTCTCTATTGTATAAGAACTTAAGTTTCTCCTTTGCATACATAGCCTTGCCTGCCAATTCTTTAAGTGAACGACTAACCTTTATCATTCCATCGTCTCTAACAAAACGCTTTATTTCTCCCATTATCATTGGTACAGCATATGTAGAAAATCGAACATTATATTTATAATCATAATTATATATAGACTTCATAAGTCCTATAGTTCCTATCTGCATGAGATCTTCATATTCATAACCTCTATTTAAAAATTTCTTTACTATACTTTTTACAAGTGCAATATTTTTTAGGACAAGCACTTCCATTGCAGATTTATCACCATTTTGAGCCTCATGGATAAGTTGTATAGTCTCCTCATGGGTCAAGAGTTCTCTATCTTGACCTTCTGTTGAATCTACAGACTTCATCTTGGTTTCTCCGTTCTATTACTGTTTTTTATATATTTCACCATCGTAACCTTAGTACCTTCTCCTAATGATGAAATCACCTCTATCTCATCCATAAATGTCTCCATTACAGTAAATCCCATACCAGACCTTTCTAATTCTGGTTTAGAAGTATATAGAGGTTGCATAGCCTCTTTTACATCTTTAATCCCTTTGCCCCTATCTATAACCTGCACTATGATCCCATTATCAAACAATTGTCCTATTATCTCCACATATCCTGGGTTCTGATCATATGCATGAATTATAGCATTAGTTACCGCTTCCGATACAGCGGTCTTGATATCTGCTATCTCCTCTAGTGTAGGATCTAATTGGGCAGCAAATGCAGCAACTACTACCCTGGCAAATGCTTCATTTTGAGACTTGCTCAAAAACTCCAACCTCATTTCATTCGTAATCTTCATCATTACACCTCCTGTATACCATTTAATGACTCTTCTAGATTGTCATATATATCGATGATCCTATGGAGTCCTGAAATTTCCCAAATTTTTCTTATATGATTGTTGAGCCCATAGGCACCTAACTTTCCCATCCTCTCAGAAAGTTTTTTATATCTGCCTATAAATACGCCAATCCCTGAACTATCCATGAATTTCAAATGGGACAAATCAACCACCATATTTTTTAGACTTTTATCCTCTAAAAGACTATCCAGCCTATCCCTTGCAATTTCTGCTGTATGATGATCAAGTTCACCTTTGATGGATACAATAAGGGTATCTCCCTGTCTATGACTAATTATATCTAACAAATCTAATCACCCTTCCACACTATGAACCATTATATTATTGTTATATCTTATATTCTCCCTATATATGGAATATCCTCCCACGAAAAAATTCTATTCTTGTCATAAAGCATAAAAAAAACCAAAAATCCTTTCGATTTTTGCCGAAAGGATTTTTGGGTTCATTTTACTTCTATTTCTTGTATCTCAACCTTTAAAGATTGATATTTGTTTAAATCTTCTAGTATTTTATCTTCATCAGTCCAGGTTTGATAACGTCTCTTCTCTTCATCGGTCAAAACAAACTCATCGAGTATTTCCCTTCCTGTCATGGGTTGATTACTGACATATGTCTGCATAATTGGATTATTTTCTACAACAGTTAAAATAGCATATACGTATTTCATAGATGCCTCCCTAGAATTCTATATGTATTTACTCCTATATCAATATAATAATATCATAACGTATTTTTATTTACAAGAAAAAACACCCTCTACATTGCTTGGAATATGCTTATGCATAGCATTCATATCCACTAGCTTTGTCTTATTAAGTAAGCATGTTCCAATACATATAAAATAGCTTTCTTCATATTACCTAGGTAATATGAAGAAAGCTATTAAACGTTTTACATAGCATATTTTACGCACAAACAGAATATTTCCGTATCAAAATATCCAAATCCTGTTCTTCTATAGTCTCCCTCTCGATAAGCGCACGGGCAATACCATCTAATGCCGCCCTATTCTCTGCTAAAAGGCCCTTTGTCTCTTCATACATAGCCTTTAATTGTCTTTTACAATGTTCTGTTATAGACTCATTTCCAATATTTATACCATTTTGTCTCAATATATCATAGTTTAAAAGTCCAATACTATCATCCATGCCAAATCGCTTGACCATATTCAGTATTATCTGTGTTGCCTTTTCTAAGTCATTTACTGCACCGGTTGTAATATTTTTTCTTCCGAATACTAATTCTTCTGCTGCCCTACCACCCAATGCTATCTTTATATTGTTTTCCAAATCTACTTTTCTATGGTACATACTATCAGGAGATATATTCATGCTAAACCCACCTGCACCTTTAGTACTAGGGATTATTGTCACTTTAGTCACCCTATTAGCCGGAGCAATAAGTTTTGTTATAAGGGCATGCCCACCTTCATGATAGGCAGTAATCTCCCTATCACGTTTACTTATGCCACTTCTATCCTTCTTCTCTGCACCGGCTATAACTGTATAAAAGGCCTTATCAATATCTTCCTTTTCTATAACACCACTATCACGCCTAGCTGCACATATAGCTGCTTCGTTCATCATACTCTCTAGCATTGCACCACTAAAATATACTGTTTGTTCTGCTATGTCATACAATTCCACATCATCTGATATTGGTTTGTTTAAAGTATGAAGTTTCAATATCTCATATCTACCTTTTTTATCAGGCAAACCTATCTCTATATGTCTATCAAATCTACCAGGTCGTAACAGCGCATCATCTAATATATCAAGCCTATTAGTAGCAGCAATCACGACTATACCATCATTATCGTTAAATCCTGACATTTCAGTTAATAACGCATTTAATGTTTGATCCCGTTCATCATTACCCCCTCCGTCCATTCCATTATCTCTCTTCTTACCAAGTGCATCAATTTCATCTATAAATATAACACATTTACCTTTTTCTCTAGCTTTTTTAAATAGGTCTCTAATACGACTAGCACCTACGCCTACATAGAGCTGAACAAAGTCAGAACCTGACATTGCATAAAACGGTACACCTGCCTCACCTGCAACTGCTTTGGCCAGTAGAGTCTTTCCTGTTCCTGGAGGGCCATAAAATATAACCCCCCTTGGAAGTCTTGCACCATATTTGGCATATTTTTCAGGGTTGTTTATAAAGTCTACTAATTCCTTTACGCTCTCTTTCGCCTCATCATTTCCAGCAATATCGTCAAACAAAATATCTGTTCCTTCAATTTTATTTGCATCTATATTAGAAAGTTTTTTAGATTCTTTTTGCATCTGATAGTTAAGAGATTTCATGCGAAATAAAACCACATACAAAACTGTGGCTAGTACTGCTAAACTAACTAAACTTCTAACCAATTGTATTCTATTATCTACCTCATCCACCATAACACCTTGCAACAAAAGTTCTTCCTTAAAACTATCCTTTCTTGGATTGTCAGTAAAAAAAGTCTTGCCATCTCTATATAGTACCTTTATTTTATGTGAATTAGATAAAAAAACTTCAGATACCTTATTGTCTTTCACATCTTTCAAAAATTGTTCATATGCAATATAATTTTTACCCCTAGAATTTACATGATAGATACAATATACAGCTGCTAAGGTAATTAACACACAGACAATACCAATTATAATCTTCTTTTTAGACATTTTATTCACTCCTTAGCATAGAATATTTCATATTTGTCATTTAAAAACATATATTAACATTATAACCTATAGTCCTTTCAACGTCTATGGAAGTGTTTGGCACACATAAATATAGGGGAGTCAACTACAGTTTCTCCCCTACTGATACCATATATAAGTCTTAGTGGCATATAGCCGTAATGAAATATCTAAATATAAACTATGAATCGCAGTTCACAAATATCTATCCTAAGAATTAATTGCCTGTAACTCATCGAATTTCCCTTGAATCTCTTGTCTAGATATGGTACTTAATGGCGTTATATCACACTCTAGAGCTCTAGAAAGCTTTTCAAGAGCAAGCGCCCTATTTCCTTCCCTCTCATATATACAAGCTAAATAGTAAAGAGCCGTCACTTGATCTGGATTTATCTCCTCCACCTTTAAAAAAAGCTCCTTAGCCTGTTCTATTTCATTCATTTCATAATAAGTTTGAGCAAGATTGTCCAAAATAACTGGATCTTCATCGTCATAATCTAATGCTTCAAGATTATACTCTAAGGCCCTCTCTAGATCTCCTTTTTCTATTAACATATATCCTAATGAGCCATATATTCTAGATGTATTGAATTTCAATTGGAGTTCCATTAGCATCTCTATGGCAGTATCTACATCTCCCAGTTTCCAATAGGCAAGAGCTAAGTTCATCTTTGCCCTTGTTCTAGTTTTTTCAGTCTGTGAATAATCGATTAAGACTTTGCTAAATAGTTCCTTGGCTTCTTCAAATTTACCTCTATTTAAAAGTAATACACCATATGACAATTTATAATTTCCTTTAGTCATACCTAGTTCTACAGCTTTCCTATAATATTTCTCTGCTTCACTATACTTTTTTTTACTGTGATTTAAATAACCCAAAAGTCCGTAAAAATTACCTCTTAGGGACATGCGCTTTTCATCCTTTCCAAAATATTAACCGCAAAATAAAATTACAAAGAAAACCATCATATAATGGCAATAAGTTTAACTTTAAAGACTATATTAATCCATTTTATAGTTTTTAGCAAGTTTTATAAATTCGATTTCACATTGAGTTTTTTGCTTTGTACC
>DGES01000071.1:862-4283 GCA_002386065.1 Firmicutes bacterium UBA3920 | reverse complement strand
ATCAACAGCTTTCGCGGCATAAACGCTTCGGTTCAGCAGGTAGTAAAAATTTCCACATCCTGCTGACTGGAATACCGAGGGAATTTACACACTAATTTGGACTTGACTTGTGTTTTTAGCTTTTAATCAATTAATAAAAAACTCTATATCAATGCAATTTATTGTTTATTAAATTTTCTGCAGCGTATTAAGAAGTTAGACTTTTTAATACAGAAAGAGTATAATAGAATACAATTACAATAAATGTATGGGAAATGCTGATTGTTTTTACTGTTTGATTAAGGGAACTGATATTGTATCAATATTTCAGGAGGCACAATAATGGATAGTTATAAGATGGGGCTATCGGCAGTTCGTACTGCCATAGTGGTAAATGTGGCTTTATGTACATTTAAAATATTAGCCGGTATTATAGGTAAAAGTACTGCTATGCTTGCTGATGGGGTACATACGCTTTCGGATATTTTGGCCACGTCAGTTGCGGCTATTGGTCTCAAAATAGCAGCTAAAGATGCAGATGATGAACATCAATATGGACATGAGAGATATGAATCATTATTTGCAAAGATTATAAGTACTATATTGATAATAACGGGATTCTTTATAGGAAGTGAAGGTATTAAAGCACTTATCAAAGGGAATATTGAAATACCGGGAAGGATTGCTCTTATTGCAGCTATAATATCTATAGTACTTAAAGAAGGTCTATATCAAAATACAATTAGGACAGCTAAAAAGATAAATAGTATATCTTTAGAGGCTGATGCATGGCATCACAGATCAGATGCGCTATCGTCTGTAGGTACATTTGTTGGCATATTGGGTGCAAGATTGGGAGCTAAAGTTCTAGATCCTATAGCTGGTATAATTGTCAGTGTGCTCATAATTAAGGTGGGAGTAGAGTTTTGGATAAAAGCTAGTGAAGGATTAGTGGATATGGCAGCACCTTCGGAGATAGTAAAAGAAATAAAAAAAATAACCATGGATGTAGAAGGAGTTAAAGGGATAAATAGTTTGAAAACAAGGCTATTTGGGAATAGATTATATGTAGATATAGAAATCGCAGTTGATGGAAATATTTCGGTACAGGAGGGACATGACATAGCAGAGGAAGTTCATAATGAATTAGAGAGTACCATTGAAGGTATTAAACATTGTATGGTTCATGTGGATCCATATATAGAAGAAAAAACACAAGGTATATAATTTGCATTGCATGTGGAGTGAGCTACAATTATGTAGTTTGCTCCATTAATTTATATTAATAAGGGTCTTTGACTGCAACATAAAATTTATGGCTTGACAAACAAAAAACTAAAGTATATTCTATTAGCGACAAAGTTTGTTAATAAATTAACGAACAATAGGTGAGAGGGCGTGAGAGGTATTGGAAATTATCATTTGTGTTGGGAGTTCTTGTCATCTTAAGGGTTCATATGATGTGATAAAAGAGCTAGAGAGACTTATAGAGTTGAATCATATGGAAGATAAAATAGAGCTTAAGGCTTCTTTTTGTATGGGTAATTGCACAAAAGGTGTTTCCGCGATGTTAAATGGAAAAACTATAAATTATTTGACCAAGAATAATGTAGAAAAATTCTTTAATGAGGAAATAATGGGGAGGAAAACTCCATGAGTGTAATAAATTTTAAAGAGGCAAATTGTCAAAATTGCTATAAATGCATAAGAGTATGTCCTGTCAAATCTATAAAGGTTAAGGACGAACAGGCACAGATAATGCATGATGAATGCATATTATGTGGTGCATGCCTTTCTGCATGTCATCAAAATGCTAAAAATGTCAGAAGTGATATATGGCGTGTAAAAGAATTTTTAAAAGCAGGAGAACATGTAATAGTGAGTCTTGCTCCTTCGTTTGTTGCGGCTTTGGATTATGATCATCCAGGACAAGTGGTAGGGGCAATAAAGGCATTAGGAATTGACTCAGTTCAAGAGACTGCCATAGGTGCCATGAATGTGTCTAAAGAGTATAAAAGACTTATGCAGGAGGGCAAAATGGATAACATAATTACAACTTGCTGTCCGACTATAAATCTATTGGTAGAGAAATATTACCCAGAACTCATACCTTATTTAGCCCCAATAATAACACCTATGCTTGCCCATGGGCGAATAATAAAGCATACCTATGGTTGGGATGATGTAAAAGTAGTATTCATAGGACCGTGCATATCTAAGAAAGAGGAAGGACAAGATCGTCAGACAAAGGGTGCAATAGATGCGGTTTTGACATTTAGTGAATTGCTTTCTTGGTTAGAAGAAGAAGGGATAAATATAAAGGCTCAAGAGGCAGAGTTATTTGATGGAGTAGAACCTTTAACTACTCGTAGTTATCCTATTCCAATGGGGATAATAAAGAGTATGGATTTTAAAGGAGATAGTTATGGTTATCATGTGACAAGCATAGATGGTATAGAACAATGCAAAGAGATGTTAGAGGCCCTCAAGACTAAAACGCTGAATGGCTATTTTATAGAGATGAATAGTTGTTTAGGTGGTTGTTTGAGAGGACCTGCAATGCCTTATTCTAATGGTCTATATTTTAATAAACGACAACAGTTAGTTGAATATGCCAGAGAACAGCAAGGAATATGCACAGGTAGTGGAAGTAGTTATACAGATATCGATATGACTAGAGTTTTTGTAGATAAGAGTAGTCATGATCCCATTCCAAATGAGGATACTATAAAGAAGATATTGCATAAGACCGGAAAGTTTACAAAAGAACAGGAACTAAACTGTGGTGCTTGTGGATATCCTTCATGTAGGGAAAAGGCCATTGCGGTGTACCAAGGAAAGGCAGAATTATATATGTGTCTGCCCTATATGAGGCAAAGGGCCGAATCACTTTCAAATGCTATAATAAGCTCTGCTCCCAACGTGATAATGGCTGTAGATGGACATTTGAATATACGAGAATTTAATGGCGCCGGCGAACGTATGTTTTCAATATCACGTGAGGTGGCTATAGGTAAGAAGGTATATGAATTAATAGATAGCAGCGATTTTGAATATGTATTATCTACCCATGAATCCATTGTAAATAAGAAGGTAGAATATCCTGAATATGGAGTAGTGACGGCTCAAACCATAGTCTATGTAGAGGAACAAGAATTTATAATAGCAATATTTAGAGACATAACTCGAGAAGAGCGACAGGCAAAACAAATATATAAGATGCGTATGGATACAGTAGATATGGCACAAGAAGTTATAGATAAGCAGATGCGAGTTGCTCAAGAAATAGCCAGTTTGCTTGGAGAAACTACAGCAGAAACAAAAGTAACATTAACGGAACTAAAAGATATTATTCTGTATGATGGAGAGGATTGAGTATGAATTTTTATATAGATTCTTTCTATGAAAGTTTGAATAAATATGGGGAAGAGCTATGCGGTGA
>DGES01000071.1:0-609 GCA_002386065.1 Firmicutes bacterium UBA3920 | reverse complement strand
AGAAGGAAACCTTTTCCAAGTTCCTTTTAAACTTCGGAATATAAATGGCAAGGATGTAAGGGAGAGTCGGTTTGAAGTTGAAGTTGGTGATACAATTGTAATGGTCAGTGATGGTGTAGTACATGCCGGGGTTGGTGCTTCCCTTAACTTAGGTTGGAAATGGGAGAATGTAGCCGAATATCTATTAGAAAATATAAAACCCAATATGCCTGCTCGGGAGATATCCCACTCTCTTGTGGCAGTATGCGATCATCTTTATGACCAAAGACCCGGAGACGACGCGACTGTGGTAGCGATTAGTATAAGGAACCCCCTCGAGGTGAGTATGATGGCAGGTCCACCGATATCTATGGAGGATGACCGAAAGGTTGTAGAAAAGTTTATGTCAGATAATGGGAAAAAGATAGTATGTGGTGGCACTACTGCTCAAATAGTAGCTAGAGAACTTGGACGAAAAATAGAGACTTCTATGGAATATTACGATAGTTCAGTCCCCCCTATAGCATATATACAAGGAATAGATCTTGTAACGGAGGGAGTTCTTACACTTACGAGAGTGGTGGAAATTATCAAATCGTATATATATATAGATGGGAAAGAAAGGGTAGG
>DGES01000034.1 GCA_002386065.1 Firmicutes bacterium UBA3920 | reverse complement strand
CCTACCTGATATTATATTTGCACAAAATTTATCTGTTCTCTCAGTAGAAGCTATGAGAGGAAATGCAGTTGTCTTATTATCTACTATATATTCCTCTATATAATCTATGGACACCACTTCATCTATATCCAAACTCGAAATTCGATTTATAACTTTATCTACTAAATCTTTGTTTGTAAGGCCTTCTATATAAATTATGGCAATATCTGTAATCGTCTGTTTACCTACAACCAACTGTTTTATCCTTAAGTTAGGTGTACTTATCTTTCGACGTATCTGGGCTGTATTTGTTCTAAGTACCTCTATAAAAGTATCTTTGGCCCCTTTCAATACATTTTCTCCAGATGGCTCAGTTATTGAGCGCTTATCATAGCCCTTCACATCAAATGTAATTGCCGTATTGATATCATCAAATATGATAGCTACATTTCCCATTATCACTTCATTTATGCAATCATCCATCATATTCACTACTTTGTGAGATGCAAAATACAACCTGCCTTCTTCTATCTGCTTTACTATATCTTTGCTCTTACGCAAATCAGTAAATTGCTTTAATGTAAGAAGGGGTTTTAATATAAAATCATTTATTAATTTCGTATCTACCATTCCATCTATGTAAAATAAAGTCATATTCACCTTACCACCAACGCCTATATGGAAATAGCTAAATACTACATCGTCACTATCACCCAATACGTCTTTTATATGAGAGGTAGTAAGTGCGTTTTCATTCTTTGCATTTCTCTTAAATTTCTGTTTTATATCCATAATTTATCACCTTATGGATATTATTCTCCAAGTCTTATCTAACTATTCATATAAGTGACCTTAATTTTAGACAAAAAAAAGCCCTAAAGGCCCTTAATATTTCAGCTATATAATAATTGATAACATATCGGTATTATTAGACATATCTAGAAAAATTTCGGATATATATATCGATCATATACAAAATATAGCTAATTAATCATCAAAAACATATAATACAATTATACTTTAATATGTAACTTCTGTTTAGTAAAAATAATATTATAAACTTTATATAATTTCTCTCACTAAACACTTAAGAACCAAACTTTTTATTATAATAATCTATTGATTCTTTGATTATTGATATACTCGCATCTTTACCTAATACCTTCTGTACACTAGTATATTTATGTTCAAGTTCCTTGTATCTCTCGAAAAAATGAGAAAACTCTTCCATTATATGAGGAGGAAGCTCATGTATATCTTTATACGTATTAAAAGCAGGATCGTTTATTGGCACTGCAACAATCTTTTGATCTACATCCTTTTCATCGATCATAATAATAGCTCCTATGGGTATACATTCCACTAATACAAGTGGATCTAACTTTTCCTGACAAAGAACAAGTACATCTAATGGATCATTATCCTCTGAATAAGTTCGAGGTATGAAACCATAATTAGCAGGATAATGGGTAGAAGTATATAATACCCTATCAAGAATTATATAGCCTGTTTCCTTATCCAATTCATATTTTTTCTTACTCCCTGATGCAATCTCTATAACCGCAATAAAACGCTCCGGCGTAACTCTCTCTGGTCTTATATCATGCCATATACTCATATAAAACACCTCTCAACAATATTTCAAGTTTTTCTACTACATATAAATAATTTTTCACTCCTATATGTTTATCTCCATTTTCTCAATAACCATGATATACTCTATATAAATTTAACTTGTAAATAAAATACCACATTCGCATAAATCAAATCTTGCGTAAATCTTATTCAAACTTGACTATTTCTTCTCTTTTTGTGCATTTCATACCTTTTCCTACCCTTTTCAAAGTTAGCCTGTTCTAACGGCGTTTCAACTATAAGATCAGGAACATCTGTAGGACGTCCATCATCGCCAAGGGCTACCATAGTAAAATATGCTGTAAGGGCCGTTCTAGTAGACATATCACAGTTGAGATCCTCTACTAAAACAGTTACATGAATTTCCATAGAACTTCTACCTACAAAAATCAATTCTGCCTTACAGGTTACCAGCTCACCTACATATATTGGATGATGAAATTCTAATTCATCAACTCTTGCAGTCACCACATTACATCTTGAATGTTTCCTTGCCACTACATAAGCTGCCGTATCCATAAGTTTCATAATCTCTCCACCATGAACATTACCTGCTGCATTCGCCTCATTTGGCATCATTACATGTGAAATCTGTGATCTTGAATAGCTGATTGTCTTTCCCTTCATAGATTACACCTCAAAACTTATTATTTTATATTAAGCTTAGTACATTATAAATATGTATGGTTAATTTCTACATTTTTTTATAAAATTAAATACGTATCCTGCCTGCGTCTAATCTATTCTAACATATTTTTAACCACCAATCTATAAGAACAAATATTAGATACATCATTCTAGCTATAAAAGTAAATTAAATTCGTAATCTGCCACATAATAATATAAAGACTGTTTATCTTATTACCTATATCTTTAAGATTCAGCTTTGTATAATAATACATACTGTTATATATCTTAATATTCAATAAAAATAAAATACCCCTTGACAAACTAAAAGTCATAATCTATAATTAAATTGTAACCGATACAAAACTGTACTAACTACAAAACAGTGATAGTTACAAGTTCTTTATTGGGAATGGAGGGAATCTAACGATAAAATGCAGAATATAGAATACTTAAAACAATATTTAATAAATCATGAGATAAAACCATCTACCATACGTCTAAATGTATTAGATTATCTACTTAAAAATAGAATACATCCTACTGCCGACGATATATATGAAGCGGTTGCTAAAAACATACCTACTCTATCTAAGACAAGCATATATAACACAATAGATCTATTTTTAGAAAAAGGGATAATCCAAGCTTTAGACACAGGAGAAAAGGAACATCGATTTGATATAGAGGTATCCACTCATGGACACTTTCTATGCAGAAATTGTAATAAAATATTCGATTTTAATATAGATTCAATAGAATATGACCAATCTAAATTAGATGATTTCCTCATAGAAGAACGAAAAGTTCTATTTAAAGGAATTTGTGAAAACTGTCAAGATTCATAATCGCCAAATTTTAGGCGAAATTAACATACTATACAAGAGGAGGATTTATAATGGAAGATACAAAGAGAATGGCGTTATTAGGTGAAAAGTTTCCATCAATGACGGTGAACACCACACATGGTCCTAAGAATTTACCTGAAGATTATACAGGAAAGTGGTTTGTCCTATTCAGTCACCCAGGTGATTTCACCCCAGTATGTACCACAGAATTTGTAGGTTTTGCAAAAAAAGCAGACAAATTCAATGAGTTAAATACTGAACTTATCGGGCTATCAGTAGATCAAGTTTTTTCACATCTCAAATGGGTAGAATGGATAGAAGAAAATATGGGAACTAAGATACCTTTCCCCATAATCGCAGATGAATTAGGTAGGGTTTCAAATGAATTAGGCATGATCCATCCCAATAAGGGAACAAATACTGTCCGTGCTGTATTCATAGTGGATAACAAAGGTGTAATACGTCTAATAATGTACTATCCTCAAGAAGTAGGAAGAAATGTCGATGAAGTGTTGAGAGTTATCAAAGCACTACAGGTAACAGATAAGCATAATGTTGCAGCACCTGAAAACTGGCCCAATAATGAAATCTTGGGTGACGATGTAATTGTTCATCCTGCAGCCACTGAGGAATTAGCTAAGAAAAGATTAGAACAAGCAAAGAATGGCGAGTTTAAATGCTATGACTGGTGGCTATGCCACAAAAAATTATAATCTATCATAATATGCATAAAAAAGCTGATACAATGTATCGGCTTTTTTTATATACAAAAATAAAATGGCTTCTTAGAAATATAGAAACAAATCACTAGCAACTATCGTTCCACAGCCGTAATTATGAAGAATATAATCCACATGAAACCAACCATATTTGAAATACAAATTTTCCGGCATTGTCTCTTAGTGTTATTTCATTCTTATCAAGCATTAAAGAAAATGCAGCTCCTCTGTAAGTTGATCTGTATCTAGAAATTGAACTTCATACCTTCATCACTCGTTACAGCTAAAAAAATTAAAGAAATCACACTATAATATGTCACCTTTTAATATTATTTTACTACACTATAGTCAACGTTCAATACTCTGTCAAATAATATAATATATAGAATAGATTCTCTGACAATAAAAAAGACCTAGAACACGAATTTTTATGTGTTATAGATCCTTTATTAAGCTATTTTAAGCTATTACATTTTCGCAAAAACTACAACATTATATCTAGAGCACCAAAAACAGAAGAAATCCTGTCAGTTTCGACAACCAACAGGATTATATGTATGGCTCCTCAGGTTGGATTCGAA
>DGES01000122.1:1383-25467 GCA_002386065.1 Firmicutes bacterium UBA3920 | reverse complement strand
TAATTGGATGATTTCATGAAAGAATATATCAAAGTTATATTTGTATTATTAGGATTTATTTTAATACTATTTGCTGCTTCGTTTGCTACAAAACTTATAGGTCAAAAGTACGTAAAACTTAGACATAGCAAATATATCAAAATAATAGATCAAATAATGCTTGGAAGGGAATGTTGGCTATACATAATACAGATAGGTGAAATTTTATTACTTGTAGGGGTTTCAAACGATAGTATAAAAGTTTTAAAAGAACTTAAATGTAATGATTTAATACCTATATCTGAAGAATCAAACGCTAAATTTTCAGATTTATTTAATAAGTATGCAAGAAAACAAAATAATAAAGATGATGTTGAGGATACTAATTTTGCATATAAATTTAATAATCAAATGCAATCAATAAAAAATGCAATAAAGCATCATAAAAAGAACCGTGGTGAGGGAGAAAATGGCGAATAAACGCAAAAAATCTAAATGTATATTGCTAATCATGGGAATAGTACTCTTATCACATCCTATTACTGCTAATGCTCAACCAAATACGTTTGAAATTCCTAGAATAGGTATAGAAGTTGGAGAGGCCCAAACACCTAGAGATATTATAAATACTTTTGAAATATTATTTGTGTTTACAATATTGACCCTTGCACCATCAATATTAATAATGATGACAAGTTTTACAAGGATAGTAATTGTATTGTCATTTATTCGAAATGCTTTAGGAACTCAGCAAACTCCTCCAAATCAAGTTTTGATAGGATTGGCATTATTTTTAACTTTTTTTATAATGGCTCCTATAGGAGATAATATTAACAAAGATGCAGTACAGCCATATTTAGATGGGGATATAGGACAAGAGCAAGCGCTTGACAATGCTATGGAACCTATAAGAAATTTTATGTTTAAGCAGACTAGAAACAAGGATTTAACTTTATTTATAAATATGACAGATATGGATACACCTGAGGCATTAGAGGAAATACCTAATAGGATTTTGATTCCGGCATTTATGATAAGTGAGTTAAAAACCGCCTTTCAAATAGGGTTTCTAATATATATACCTTTTATAATTATAGATATGGTAGTTGCAAGTACGCTTATGTCAATGGGGATGATGATGTTACCACCAGTTATTATATCATTACCATTCAAAATTCTTCTATTTATAATGGTAGATGGATGGAATTTAGTTGTTAAGACCCTCGTAACAGGATTTAAATAACTCATACATTTTTTAAAGCTCTTATTTAAATCAACTAAATTCAAAATTTATTAGGCTGCTAGAAATGCATGGTTACGTAAATTTGTTAGATTTAACGGGAGGACATTTATATGACAGAGAGAGATGTTATTGAAATAGCCCAGCAAGCTATATATACTGGACTTACTATTTCTGCTCCTATACTAGTGTTTGGTCTTGTAGTAGGTCTATTAGTAGCTATATTTCAAGCAACAACACAAATAAACGAACAAACTTTAGTATTTATACCGAAGATTTTAACTGTTGTTATTGTAATATTAATTTTTGGACCTTGGATGTTGCAAAAAGTCGTAGATTTTACTCTTGAGCTATATAAGAATATAAATAGCTTAATAGGAATGACCTAATATGGGAGGTATACTAGAGCAATACAAGATAGCATTTCCAGCTCTTATTTTAATATTTTGTAGAATTGCTGGTCTCTTTATTATGTCGCCCATATTTAGCAAACAAAGTATACCTATATATTGGAAAATCATGCTTTCTGTATTTCTCAGTTATATAGTTTTTAGTTTTAAGCTTTCTACGACAGTCTTAAATATAGATCATCCATTAAATTTGTTTATAAATCTTCTAAAAGAGATATTATTAGGTGTTATATTTGGATATATTACTACCATAATGTTTTCTGCTATTTTATTAGCAGGACAGCTTATAGATACTCAAATTGGATTTGGAATGGTGAATGTTTTAGATCCTCAAAGCAATATTCAAGTACCTCTTCTTGGAAATTTTAATAATATAATTGCACTACTTCTTTTCCTAATTATAGATGGGCATCATACTTTGGTAAATTTATTAGTGGCGAGCTTTGATATAATACCTATTGGTCAAATCACAATAGAGCAAGATATATATATTATATTAGTTACTATATTTAAAAATGCATTCGGACTTGCTTTTAAGATGGCTTTGCCAATAGTGGGAGCTGCATTAATAACTGAAAGCATACTAGGACTTATGTCGAAATCCATTCCTCAAATAAATGTATTTGCTGTAGGTATACCTATTAAAATATTTATCGGTTTAATTACTTTGTTTTTTTTCATACCTGCATATATATCTTTACTTAAAGGGAATTTTTCAGATATGTTAAAAGATATAAAAGGTCTCATGGAAGCGATGAGTATAGAATGATAAAAACAAATAATTGTATATTAAATCTTCAACTATTTGCAGAGGAAAAAACGGAAAAAGCTACGCCTAAAAGAAGACGAGAAGCACGTGAAAAAGGACAAGTTATACGAAGTGTTGAAATAAATTCAGCTGCAATTATATTGGTATCGTTTTATGTCATGAAAGTTTTTTCAGATTTTATCATTCATAATCTAAAAGATATATATATAAGTGCACTGGCTTTAGATATTCCACTGGATAGCGTATATACATATAGTGGGTTGCAGAATGGATTAATAAAGTTGATATTGAAGGTTTTATTAGCTATTTTACCTATTATTTCTAGTTGCTTTATAGTAGGCCTGGTTATAAATTATGTTCAAGTAGGATTCCTTTTTACAGCAGAACCACTTAAGCCTGATTTAAATAGGATAAATCCATTACAAGGTTTTAAAAGAATTTTTTCAAAGAGGGCTATATATGAACTTATAAAGTCTTTACTTAAATTAGCTATAATAATAGGAATTGTGTATAATACATTTGAAGAAAGTTTAAAATCAATGCCATTGCTTTTAAATATGCAGCTTAATAGCGGATTTGCCTATATTTGCAATCAGATATTTCAGATGGCTATTAGATGTGGTTTCGCCTTACTTGCAATGTCTGTATTTGACTATTTTTATCAATGGTGGGATTATGAAAAAAGTCTAAGGATGACAAAACAAGAAATCAAAGAAGAGTTTAAACAAACTGAGGGCGATCCTCAAGTTAAAGGTAGGATTAGAGAACTGCAAAGGCAAATGGCTATGAATAGAATGATGCAAGAGATACCTAATGCAGATGTTATAATTGTAAATCCTACCCATTATGCAATTGCACTGGTCTATGATCCTGATAAAAATGATGCTCCTTTTGTAGTTGCAAAGGGAAAAGATTATATTGCATTAAAAATAAAAGAAAAGGCTGCAGAACATCATATAGCAATAGTCGAAAATAGATCATTGGCGCAAGCACTATATAATACTACCGAAATAGGACAGGTTATACCGCCGGAACTATATCATGCTGTTGCTGAAGTTTTAGCCTATGTATATAGTTTAAAAAAAGAAATATAAATGTCCATATTATTATATTATAGGGGGAAAACATATTGAAGTTTGCGGATGTCTTCATAGCTATCGTGGTAATTGCAATAATTATGCTGATAATTATACCATTAAACAGTATTGTATTGGACATGTTGTTGACTATAAACTTAGCTCTATCCATAGTTATATTACTTACAACACTATATATAAAGGAACCTTTGGAGTTCTCCATATTTCCCTCGTTATTACTTTTAGCTACTCTTTTTAGATTAGCTTTAAACATTTCTTCCACAAGATTGATATTGGGAGAAGGGTATGCTGGTGCAGTTATCGAAACCTTTGGTAATTTTGTGATAAAAGGGAATGTTGCCGTTGGATTTATTATATTTTTGATAATTGTAATAGTACAATTTATTGTAATTACAAAGGGGTCTGAAAGGGTTGCTGAAGTAGCTGCGCGATTTACATTAGATGCAATGCCAGGAAAACAAATGGCAATAGATGCTGATTTAAATGCTGGACTTGTAGATGAGCAAACAGCTCGTATACGAAGGGAAAAAATACAAAGAGAAGCAGATTTCTATGGTGCTATGGATGGGGCAAGCAAATTTATAAAAGGTGATGCCATAGTTGGTATTATAATATCTATTATAAATATAATAGGCGGTATAATTGTAGGATATAAGGACATGTCAATAAGTGAAGCAATAGAAACATATGCTACAATGACAGTAGGTGATGGACTTGTCAGCCAAATACCAGCTTTGATTATATCTACTGCATCGGGTATTATAGTGACTAGAGCAGCCTCTGATTCTAGTCTAGGAGAAGATTTTATAACCCAAACTACTAATCAACCTATTGCTTTATTAATAGCAGCTTTATTTTTATTAATGATGTCTTTCTTTCCTGGTTTTCCTACAGCTATACTTCTCGCTTTCTCTGCAGGTTTTGGATTTTTAGGCTATAAATTATATTCAGAGCAGAAAAATATAGAAACGGTAGAAGATATGCCCATTGAGCAAGAAGTAGAAGATATGCGAAGTCCTGAAAATGTTATTGACTTACTACATGTGGATCCTTTAGAGTTAGAATTTGGCTATGGAATTATTCCTCTTGTAGATGTAGAACAAGGTGGAGATCTATTAGATAGGGTAGTTATGATTAGAAGGCAGATAGCATTAGATTTAGGCTTTATAGTTCCAGTTGTTCGATTGAGAGATAATATACAATTAGAACCTAACGAATATATTATAAAGATCAAAGGTGTAGAAGTAGCAAGGGGAAAAGTTTTACCAGATCATTATCTTGCGATGGATTCGGGCGTTGCTAGTGGAGATATAGAGGGAATAGATGCTATTGAGCCGGCATTTGGTTTGCCTGCTAAATGGATTAGAGAAGAGCAAAAAGATGAAGCAGAGATGCTAGGATATACGGTCGTAGATGCGTCTTCTGTGATTGCTACTCATTTGACAGAGATAATAAAACAAAATGGACATGAATTACTTGGAAGGCAAGAAGTTCAGGCCTTACTTGACAACTTAAAGGAAACTCATCCCACTCTTGTAGAGGAAGTTGTGCCTAAGCTATTGACATTGGGAGATATTCAAAAAGTACTACGTAATTTAATACAGGAAAATGTGCCTATAAGAGATATGGTAACTATAATGGAAACTTTAGCGGATTATTCGATTATGACTAAAGATACAGATATACTTACAGAACATGTAAGGCAATCACTGTCTCGCACGATCACGAATAGATTTATACCTGAAAGAAAAGCTAAAGTTATTACAATTGCTCCTGAATTAGAACAAAAGATAATAGATAACGTGAAACAAACTGAATTTGGTTCTTATCTGTCTTTAGAGCCCGATATTGTTCAGACGATATATAATAATCTTTCTAGAGAAGTAGAAGAATTTTTAAAACTAGGTATGCAACCTATAGTAGTGACAGCGCCCATAGTTAGAATATACTTCAAGAGATTGACGGAAAGACTCTTCCCTCAATTAGTAGTTTTGTCCTATAATGAATTGGAAGACGATGTCGAAATTCAATCAGTTGGAATTGTGAGGGGATAATTTTATGAAGGTAAAAAGATATATGGGAGAAACAAAACAAGAAGCATTGGAAAAAGTTAAATATAACTTAGGTAAAGATGCTATAATTTTGAGTAGTAGAAAAATAAGACAAAGGGGACTGAAAGGTCTTTTTTCAAGACCTTTGATAGAAATAGTAGCTGCTGTAGATGATTCCGTTTCATTGCATGAAAGCAATAAAAGTGAAAGTTATGCTGAGCGGATTAATTCGAATAATGGATTTATAGATTTTCAACAGCAGGGAAAAGCAGAGAATAAAGTTATTAATGAACTCGATAATGCTCAGATGCCTTATGAAAAATTTTCTCAATTACTATTCGAAAAACATATTAACCAATTGATAGACAAGGAAGTTCAAAGTAAAATTGCAAAGAAGCTTATAGAAGAAGCATATAATATAAAACAAAAAGAGAATATAGAATTTTCTTCTTCTTTAGAGAATGTTATATTAAAATATCTAGGATACTCTAGACCTATGGCTACAAAGTTGAATAGACAAAAGGTTGTCTTATTCATGGGACCTACAGGTGTAGGTAAAACAACTACTTTGGCTAAGTTGGCAGCAATATATGCTATAGAATATAACTATGATGTAGGTCTTATAACGGCAGATACATATCGAATTGCAGCTATAGAACAATTAAAAATATATAGTGATATATTGAATATTCCTCTTGAGATTGTATATGAACCTAAGGAAATCACTAATGCGTTGGAAAGATTGTCAAGTAAAGATATTATTTTTATAGATACAGCTGGCAAGAGTATAAGGGATACTGAACAACCAGAAGAAATAAATACATTAATTACTCTTAGTGGAGCAGATGAAATTTTCTTGTGTATAAGTGCTAGTACAAGTTATCAAGGGTGTGTGAATATAATCGAAAGTTATAAATTTATAGAGGATTATTCTATAATATATACAAAAACTGACGAAGTTACATCCTATGGAAATATATTTAATTGTTGCTATATATCGGGTAGACCAATGTCATATATGACAACAGGACAAAATGTACCTAATGACATTAAAGTTTTACACCCATCGATTATAAAGAATAATTTGATAGGATGATAAATGTAATGAAAGACCAAGCAGAAAACTTGAGACAACTAGTAAATAATAGAGATGATAGACAGCCTACAATATCGACATTAAATACAAGGATATTAACAATAACAAGCGGTAAAGGAGGCGTTGGAAAGACAAACTTTGTTATAAATTTAGGTATATTGCTGCAAAAGATGGGTAAAAAAGTATTAATAATTGATGCAGATTTTGGCTTGGGAAATGTAGATATAATGTTGGGACTATCTTCACCATATAATTTAGCTCATGTAATTTTCAATGATGTAGATATATCTGATGTGATAATAGAAGGACCAGCGGGTATTATGATATTACCTGGGGGGAATGGGTTACTTGAACTTGTCAATTTAAAACCTAAACAGTTAGAGAGTTTTATAAAGAAGTTAGAAAAACTAGATTCTACAGTGGATATTATACTCATAGATACTGGAGCAGGGTTATCTACGAATAATATAAAGATGATATTAGCTGCAAATGAAGTTATACTTGTGACTACACCTGAACCTACATCTTTAATGGATGCTTATAGTGTGATAAAAATAGTTTCCCAAATAGAACAAGATATACATTTTAATCTAGTTATGAACAAGGTAGAAAATATAGATGATGCTAATAATAATATAAAAAATATCCAAAAAGCAGGAAAAAGGTTTTTAAATGTAGAAATATCTACATTGGGATTACTAGATAATAGTTCTGTAGTAAGCAAAAGTATTAAGACTCAATGCCCCTTTGTTCTAGAATATCCACACAGCAAAATATCTAAACAATTAAAATCTATAGTTAATTCTCTTATGGGAAGCGATAATGGGAAAAATACTATTAATATGTCAACCTATATTTGCAGACTTTTTAAACTTTTCGAGAACAGGTGATATGGGGGCAATATCTAATATGGAATTAAAAAGATAATTGATATAGGTGAAAAAATAAAATAATAATGAATTATAAATGATAAATTTATAATAGAAATTAGTTTTGAATATATATGCGAATAGCAAAGAGATAAGATAATAAAGTTTATATTTGAAGAACAAAGAAAACTAATGAAACCCAATTGATTTAACTTATTAATTATAGAGAATAGGGAGGGCATAAAATGGCTGATAATCAATATATGGATGTGTTCATAGAAGAGAGTGACGAACATATTCAAAATTTAAATGATATGTTATTAGAATTAGAAAATGACACAACAAACTTAGAATACATAAATGAGATGTTTAGATCTGCACATACTTTAAAGGGGATGGCTGGTACAATGGGCTTTGAGAATATTGCAAATTTAACCCATTGTTTAGAGAATGTTTTAGATGCAGCCAGAAATAATAAAATAGTATTAGAAAGCGATATAATAGATGTATTATTTGAAACAATAGATACAATAGAAGCCTTATATGGACTTATATTAAGCGGTGATGATGAAAGTAAATATGATATAACGTCTATAAAAAACAAGTTACAAAATTATCTTTCACAAGACTATATTGACTCTGAACGTAAAGATAAGGTATCAAAGGAATATAATAATGCTGATATGAATAAGCCTTTCCTAGACGAACATCATATGGCAGTTATAAAGCAAGCACTTAAGCAAGGTCTACATCCTTATTATATAACAATTAAATTAGAACCAACTTGTGTTATGAAAAGTGTACGGGCATACATAATATTTAAAGCATTAGAGGAAATCGGTGAAATAATAAAAACAGATCCTCCTATTGAAGACATAGAAGAAGAGAATTTTGATCTAGACTTTTCTTTGATTATGCTTTCAGATAGTAAAAAGCAAGATATAGAACGAGTATTGAAGGATTCTTCTGAATTAAAAAGCTTCAAAGTATCAGAGCTTGATATTGAAAAAACAGAAGTTAAAACAGTAGCTAATGAAGGAAATTATAAAGCACAAGAAAAAGCAACTCCAAGAGTTTCTAGTATAAAACACGCGATCAAAAGTATACGTGTAGATATTGATAGATTAGATAATCTCATGAATCTGGTAAGTGAACTTATAATAATAAAAAATAGTATCGAAGGTATCGATGGCTATGAGGAGATTCCAGGGATGGAAGAAGCGATTGAATATTTACAACGAGTATCTTCTGAACTTCATGAAGCTGTTATGCAGGTTAGGATGGTTCCCATTGGTACGGTATTTAATCGTTTTCCTAGAGTTGTTCGTGATTTATCTAAACAGCTTAAAAAGGACATAGTTTTAAATATACACGGTGAAGATACAGAGGTAGATCGTACAATAGTAGATGAAATAGGCGATCCTATTTTACATCTTATTAGAAACTCGTTAGATCATGGTATTGAATCTCCAGAGCAGCGTATAGCTCTAGGAAAGGAAAGTACAGGTAATATAGATTTATATGCGTATCATGATGGTAATAATGTTGTAATAGAAATAGAAGATGACGGACAGGGAATAGATATAGAAAAAGTAAAAAATAAAATAATAGAGAGAGAGTTAATATCTGAAGATGAAGTCAAAAATTTAACAGAACAAGAAATAATACAATATTTATTTCACCCAGGATTTAGTACTTCCGAAAAGGTATCTAGCATATCAGGTCGTGGAGTTGGCTTAGATGTGGTTAAAACCTCTATTGAATCACTGGGAGGAGTAATTGAAGTTGAAACCATAAAAAATGAAGGAACCAAATTCATAATACGTTTACCATTAACCCTATCAATAATAAAAGCACTATTAGTGGGCATTAAAGATGAAATGTATGCAATACCTCTAAGCAGTGTAAGAGAAGTTGTGGAAGTAACTTCAGATAATGTAAAACCTCTTGGAAACGGAGAGGTAATATCTATAAGAGGAGAACTTATGCCTTTTATAAGATTATATGAGGTTATAGATGCAGATATTGAAGATATCCCCAAGAATATGATAGTTGTAGTTGTTAAAAAAAGTGATAAAGCAACAGCGTTGTTAGTAGATGACCTCGTAGGACAGCAAGATATTGTAATTAAATCTTTAGGAAAACATCTATCTAATATAAAGATATTTTCAGGGGCAACTATATTGGGAGATGGAAGTATAGCACTAATATTAGATATAAACAATATTGTATAAAGGAGGTTGCATTGTATGGACAATCAACAGTTATTATTGTTTGTTCTAGAGAACAAAACTTATGGGATAGATGTATTAAAAATTGAATCCATCGAAAGAGTAGGTGATATTACTCGCATTCCTAATGCACCTGAAGGTATCATAGGTGTTATGAATTTACGGGGAAATATATTACCAGTACTCTCTTTAAGACAGAAGATGGGGTTAGGTTCTATCAAATATGATGATAAAATGAGAATCATTGTGTTAGATGATGAGATCAATCGAATGGGTCTCCTTGTGGATAGGGTTATGGATGTGCAAGATGTTGATTTAAATGAAATATATAATATTGATGAGGCAGATGATTTAATTCAGGGAGCCATCAAAGATCAAAATGAAAATTTAATAATATTATTAAATACTGCCAATCTCTTAAATAATAGTAATATAAAGGAGATATAGCTATGAATTTTCACATTGATAATTTAAATAGCTTTCATCTGGATGTTTTGAAAGAAATAGCTAATATTGGAGCAGGAAATGCTGCTACTGCTCTATCTATCATGGTTAATAGGCCTATAGGTATGAATGTACCTAAACTTAAAATTATCTATTTCAACGAAGTAGAAGATATATTAGGTGGAGCAGATATACCAGTGACAGGTATATACTTGGAATTCAATGGTGACATAAAAGGAACAATAATGTTTGTTCTGGATGAGCACTCTACCCTAAACTTTCTAACCCTTATATTTGGAAGAGAAGACTTAGAAATAAACAAGGATTTGGACGATATGGAAATTTCTGCACTTAAGGAAGTAGGCAATATTCTTACGGGTTCTTTTTTGACCTCCCTATCTCAGATGACTGGTTTAACAATTAACTATAGTATACCTGCTATTGCTATGGATATGGCAGGTGCCATACTAAGTGTGCCTCTCATTGAATTTGGGCAGCAAGGTGATAGGGCGCTATTCATAGAGACAAATTTCCTAGGGGATGAAAAACAAGTTAGGGGACATCTCTTTCTTATCCCTAGTATTGAATCTTATACTACTATTTTACAAGCATTAGGAGTAGCATAAATGAATAAAACTATAAAAGTAGGAATGGCCGATTTAAATATAGCTAAAAGTCCTGGAGTTCTAGTAACACTAGGTTTAGGGTCTTGCGTGGGAATTGCATTATACGATACTGAAACACAGATTGCCGGGCTTGCCCATATAATGCTTCCATCAAATAAATTGATAGACAATAATCAGAATCCTGCAAAATTTGCAGATACAGCTACTGAATTGTTGATTAATTTGATGATAGAAAAAGGTGCTATAAGAAAAAATTTAGTAGCAAAAATTGCAGGAGGAGCACAGATGTTTTCCTTTAAAAATCATAATAATAGCCTGTTGAATATAGGAGAGCGAAATGTACTGGCAACCAAGGAAGTTTTAAAAGAACTTAATATTCCCCTATTAGCTGAGGATACTGGAGGTAATTTCGGACGCACGATTGAAGTTTATCCAAGGACAGGTATGTTAATTGTTAAAACCATAAACCATGGAATAAAAGAGATATAATCTAAATATATGTTTTTATTTTTTGTTCTGCCAATATCCGAAAAAACAGGAGGAATATATAGTGAGTATTCATTCTCTAAAAAATTCTGATTTGTGGGCTAGTTATAAAGAATCTAGAGATATAAAACTACGAAATATAATATTTACAAAGTACAGCGATCTCGTGACAAAGGTGGCTATTCAGTTAGCTCCTAACTATAATAAGTATATTGATTTAGATGATTTGATAAGCTATGGAAACATAGGTTTATTGGACGCTATAGAAAAATATGATATGGATAAAGGAGTAAAATTTGAAACCTATGCATCTATCAGAATAAGGGGAGCTATAATTGATGAAATAAGAAAATTAGATTGGGTTCCAAGAAGTACAAGGCAAAAATTTAAAATTGTAGAAAAGGCAATAGAAGAAGTAGAAAACACATTAGGACGATCTGCTAATATACATGAAATAGCTAATTACCTTTCGATTCCAACAGAAGAATTGGAGGAGATATTAGCCCAAATGAGTTCATATGCTATTATAAGCATGGATGAACAGATTTTAGAACTTGTAAATGAGATGTCTACAAATACTATTAATCAAAATCAATTAACTCCTGAGGATATTGCTGTCAGAGAAGAAATAAAACAGAGCTTAACAAAAGCAATAGAGAGTCTACAAGAACGTGATAGACTTATTATTACTTTATATTACTATGAAGAATTTACTTTAAAGGAAATAGGAAAAATTTTAAATATTACAGAATCTAGAGTATCTCAATTACATACAAGGGCACTTTCAAGACTTAAGGCTAAATTATCAACTATAATTTAGATAATTTATTATAATCATTCAGTAACTCTCACCTATAAGTGAGAGTTTTAGTGCTATACAGATAGTTTATATATAAATAAAACGGAAGGGTGCGTTACATGGGTAAAATTATAGTTGAAGGTGATTCCTTTGACAAAGCATTGGAGAAGGGATTAAGTACTTTAGGAACAGATGTAAACAATGTGAATGTGGAAATACTAGATGAAGGACAAAAGGTTAAAAATGTGGTATTAAAACCATGTAAATTGCTCATAACTCTCAAGAACGGTGCTAAAGGGGGAACGAGTAATGATTTGTTTATATTAGATTATAGGGCAGATGGCGTATATATGACAGTCATGCCTCCGTCTACTGGCCTTACAAAAGATCAAGAGAGGAGTATAATACAATACATAAATAGAAAGCAAATTGAAGGACTGGATAAACAAGCATTATTTCAATCAATCTATTCCCATTGTGGACAATGGGTACAAATTGCTCCTCCTCAAAGAGAAAAAAACATTGATGAAGAAATCCAAGTATCTATCTCAAATGATCAGATGAAAGCTTTTATTACTCTTTTCCCTCCATTAGGGGGAAAAGTATTATCGAAAACAGATATAATAGAGGAATTGCACTCTAATGGAGTGGTATTTGGTATAGATGAAAACAAAATTGATGAGATATTAAGAAACCGAAAATATGAAACTCAAATAATAGTTGCACAAGGTAAGGAGCCACAAGATGGAAAAGATGGACAGATAATTTACCACGTATCCTTAGATAAGGATAGGAAACCTCTCATAAAAGAAGATGGAACGGTTGACTATTTTCATTTAGATATGGTGGAGAATGTAAAAAAAGGTCAACGATTGGTTACAATTATTCCTCCTACTAAAGGAGAACCTGGAAAGACTGTTACAGGTAAAAAGATATACCCTAAACCTGGAAAACCTAAGAGAATAGGAGTGGGTAAAAATGTAACAGTTTCTGATGATGGTCTGGAACTATTGTCTAATATTGATGGTAGGGTAGAATTAATCGGTAATAAAATTCATGTATATAATACATTAGAGATCAATGGTGATGTAGATACTTCTACAGGCAATATAGACTTTATAGGAAATGTAATTGTACAAGGTAATGTGTTGACTGGTTTTGAAATTAATGCTAGGGGACATATAAAAGTACTAGGTGTAGTTGAAGGTGCGATTTTGAATGCAAGTGGTGATGTAGTTATACAAAAGGGTATTCAGGGAATGGGAAAAGGAGTTATAAAAGCTGGAGGAAAAGTTGTATCTAGATTTATTGAGAATGCCATAATAGATGCTAATGAAGATGTAATCTCAGAAGCTATAATGCACAGTTATGTTCAAAGTGGTGGAAAAGTTCACGTGGGAGGCAGAAAAGGATTAATCGTAGGTGGAAGTATAAAAGCTACCTTGGGAATCATAGCAGGTACGATAGGTGCTCCAATGGGCACTAGTACAATACTTGAAGTAGGTTTAAATCCATCTTTGAGAAATGAATATAATGATTTAAAAAATGAATTGGAAAAAATCGAAAATGAACTTAAAAAAGTTAACCAAGCTATTCAGTTATTAGAAAGATTAGAAGAAAAAGGCGAGTTATCCGCAGAGAAAAAATTAATAAAACTTAAAGTACTTAAAACTAGAGATAATTGTCTTCATAGATTACCAGTTATTAAAGCTAGAATAGAAGAGTTGAAAGAAATATTTAATGATGTTGTGAATGGTAAGATTAGCGTACATAATATAATATATCCCGGGGTAAAAATAATTATAGGCACGTCCAATATGCAAATTTATGAAGAGATGAAATATGTGACATTTACAAGGGAACAAGGTAATATTTCAATTTCTTCATATAGTGAATAGTACTCTATGGGGGGGTTGTAATGTCTATAAAACCAATAGATTATCAAATTACAATCAATAAAGCGAATGATTTTACAAAAGATGCCAATTTAATTAAAACAAAGCCTAATATTGAACAAAATCAATTTTCAGAAGAATTGCAAAAGAAGAAAATACAAGAAGAAAGAAAAGTAAATGTAACTACAGAAATAGAATATAATCGAATTAATGGAAAAAAACAAGGAGAAGACGCTCCGTCAAAACGACAAGAAAAGAGAAAAGAAAAGAAAAACACCAATATGAAAAAAAAGACTATAAAGTGTAATAACAATTCAAGTATAGATATAAAAATATAAAACTTTCAATATAGATATATAATTAGTTCTTACCAATTCCTTGCAGATGACATGAATTTCTGCATTTTTTTGAATCATAGATAAATCAATGGCTTTAGTGTTTAATATATAAACAACTAATAGGGTATTACAAGTCAATATGATTCATAGGCCAGGGTAATCGCATACGAAAAAGCGGCAAAAAAGTTTACTACGGACAGTTTCGGTGGTAGTATATTAGCAAATCACATCAGATGTTATTCGGTTTAGGGTATCTATCTCTAAACAAACATTAAAAATACTTAACAAATAAGTCGAAAGGTTGTATGTCTGTTTTTCAAAGAGGAAATATTAACCCAAGACAAAGAGCAGTTAGAGAAGGCGTCTAAATATTATAGAACCCTTGATAATAGCCATGGAAGGATTGAGAAAAGAGAATATTATATGCACAATGATATAGGTTGGTTGTCCCAGAAAGATGATTGGATGGGATTAAAGGCATTGGGCTCTGTGTATCTCATAGAACTGAAGGAAATAAAACAAGCATATCCTATAACTATGCTATTTACAGTATAAATGACTACACAGCAGAACAGTTTGCATCTTTCAAACGGGGGCATTGGGGAATAGAGAATTCACTCCATTATTGTTCTACCTAAAAATGCTTTAAAGTTTATAAAGATAGAATAAAATATGAAACTAGTAGGTAATGATATTCCGATATCTGTACCTTTTAATGGTGGAATATAATGGATGCGATCGCCCTGGAATTACCAAAAAGCTATTGATTATATGCTTGTATATATGTTATAATATGTTATAAACTTAAACGTAGTACTTAATCCATCAATAAATTTATGCACTCAACCCTGTAAATTTCGTCATAGTAGGTGAATTGGGTATCCATGTGATGGGTAGTTATATTCCTTTAAATGGTGGTACATGGGGCAAGCATAAAAAAGATGTTACCTCGACCCAGTCACATAATACAGGAGTAAAAGCAGGTACCGCATTAAGATGGCAATTCAGGGCTGCAAATACTAATCTACTTACAACAAGGACAACAATAGGATATGAACCTTAATAAAATAAGATGAATCTTATTTATAATGCTTTTAGTATAGAATTGTCAGTCAAGGCAACACTGCTGTTGTTGCCTTGACTGTCTTACATAGGAGGTAAAATATGCAAGATATTATGATTAGATTAGATAATATAAGTCATAAGTTTGGCTCTAATACAGTGTTGGATGAAATTAATTTGGCGATAGGAAAAGGCGAAGTCGTGGGTATCGTAGGTACTAATGGTTGCGGGAAAACTACATTGCTAAAAATCATTTTAGGATTTATTTATCCCACTTCGGGTACAGTCATTGTAGATGGCAAGAAAATAGAGCCGGGTATATTAGGCGCTCTTCCGACCAGAGTAGGGGCATTAATAGAATCTCCCTCATTTTTGCCCTATCTAAATGGATTTGAAAATTTGGAGATACTAGCACTTATACGCAATGAGATCGACAAAAAGAAAATCAAAGATATAATGGAGTATGTCGGTCTAGATTCTAATAGTACAAAAAAAGTAAGTCAATATTCGTTAGGTATGAAACAACGATTAGGGATTGCCCAAGCGATTATGGAAGACCAAAACATACTTCTCTTTGACGAGCCAACAAATGCCTTAGATATAAAAGGTGTTGATATGTTTATAGATTTAGTTCAGAAAGCAGTAGCAAATAGAAAGACTGTGATACTAGTTTCACATAGACAAGATGAAATAGCACTACTTTGCAACAGGGTTTTCTTGTTAGAAAATGGTAGTATTAGCTTAATTAAGGAGCAATAAGATGCTGGAATATATTTTAAAGGGACAATTCAACAATAAGAAAACATACATAGTTGTAGCAATACTCCTATTCATACATTTCGTGATTTTAGGTTCCCTGTTTGAGTTTGGAAATGAGACAAACCTTCAGGAGATTATGACTATTCAGTTCTCGGGTATGTTTTTTGTCGCTTTCTTATTGCCCATATATTATGGCAGTTTTGTATCTAATATTTTTTGTACAGACCTTGAAAGCGGGCAATTGACATTTATATTTACCAGAGGCAAATATAGGATTTCTTACTACCTTTCTAATGTTATCTTATTAATAGTACTTTCTAATGTATTCATAATTTATTGTTCACTTTTAATTCTTGTAAGGGCATGGTTAAAGGGGATTGAGATGGGGAGTTTTTCCATAGGTATGTTTGCTATTCAGTACTCGTTATTATTTGGATATTTAATGACTATTGGAATGTTATTATTTCTAACATCTATTATTTTCAAAAACAATATTATGGGTAATATTATTCTCTTCATATTAGTAACTCTTGGATTATGGGAGTACTTTACTCATATAAATATATCTTCCATAAATCCAATCATAAGAGCCATGTTTCTATTCCATGAACCCCATGCGGGAGAATTATCGGTTCGATTTTCTCTATTATATTACAGGGCTATAGTCATATTCCTCTTTGTGATTGGATGGCTTGCGATAATACGTGTATCTCTGACAGGGAAGGAAAAGTAATATGAAAAGAATAAGAGAGCATTGGAAATATGCATTGCGTTCTAAAAGAATAAAGCTTCCAGCTATATTCCTTATGATAACTATAGGGCTATGGTTCTTAAACATTTTTAATATCGTAAAAGTAACTGACCAAAGTATTGGAATGGTTGATGTAGTAGCACATATTTTTGGTGGAATCATGAGTGAATACAATGTATATTATATATATATTTCGCTTTACATATCTCTTATGACTGTGTTATTATTTGGGGCTAAGTGGATGAGAGAGGAGATTGCCCACTATGAGCAGATGGTTTTAACTCGCCTAGAAAGTCGATCTAAATGGTGGAAGAAATACATTTTAAGCCAATATCAAGTCATGGGAATTGCCTGTCTTACTATTTCTATTATGGTATCTGCAATAGGAGCTTTTATATGGGGAATTGATAGCATACTGCCTAATTGGTTACTTATATATATATTACTAATATTTGTAAGTGGATACTTAGTTATCTTAGGTTTAATTGAACTTATATACTTGCTACTTGGTGATACCTCCAGTGGCATTGTATCTTATCTAATGATGATTGGGCTCAGGATAAGCTGTGATAGAGGGTATATTATAAGATGCTTTTCGCCGCTAAATTATCCTAATATAACTGGATTAGATATTGATATATGGAATCTATCAATATATCTCTTTTTTAATATAGTTGCAATAGTCTGTATTATATTTGTAGGATCCTTTTTAATAGCTCATAAAAAGAATATTAACGTTTGAGATTTCTTATAATTAAATTGGTTGGGGGGGCTATAAGTGAAAAACTGGCTAAAGATTGAGATTAAAAGGCTTGTTCATAGATGGCAGACGTGGGTAGGCATTATACTGTTTTTGGGAATGGTGGTACTTAGCAGTTACTTTGAATATATAGACAGAGGAGTAAACGGGATTAGCGATGGATATAATATGTATCTATCAGCTATTGGCTCTCCATTGCATTCCTACATGTCTTATGCTATTTTTTTAGTAGTTTTATTAATTTGGGGAAATAGTTTCTTTGAAGACTTTCATTCGGCAGTATTTAATTACTCAATGACTAGGATAGAGGCGAAGGAATATTTTAAGAAGAAGACTCTTTCTCTTATGGTATTGGCTTTTATAGGAATGTTAGTATTACAGATTTTGGCAATCTCTACAACTAATATCTTGGGGGAAATTTGGTATTCAAATTTAGAGCCTGATAATCTAGGGGGAATTTTGGAAAATGCTGAACTGAGAAACTTTAGTCCGCCAGTAGAATATATGCCCGAGCTATTTGAGAATATGCCTATATTATATATAGTAATTATTGCTTTAATATTGGCGATTATATCCATAGAAGGGACTCTACTAGGAACTCTCTTTTCTATGATATTTAAAAATAATCTCGGTATAATTTTTGTCCCATGGTTATCTATAATAGTTATTGGTATACTGACATATAGTATAGCACCTTATACCAGTGAAGTTTTAGCGATTTTGTCCCCAATAATTATGTCAGGCGATTTTATATTTGGTGTAGAATATGTAGGGGGGATTTCACTTTTCTATCCTTTTATATACTGGATTATGATTTGTGTTATTACATCTATAGCTATATATTGGGTCTATAAGAAAAAGATAGAGGAGATGTTATCTAATTAGGGGGCAATCCTACCTTTAAACCCACATTCTGGGGTTGCAATAAAACATAATCAGGTAGGAGGTAGATAATTATCTACCTCCTACCTGATTATGTTACGGGAGTCTATAATGTGCAGCTAATGCCATTTGTCTAGATTCTATATTTGTAGCTCACAAGCTCAACTTGATTTAGGATATCGAGAATAAATTGTTCTCTCTCTAATCTATTCATGTCATTAATATTTAATTTGCATAGATCAATAATGGGTTCTTGGTTGAGTGCGAATTCATTGAAAAGACCATACAATGCAATTTGCATCGTAAATACAAGCAGTCATAAGACGATGACGGGAAAGCAATACATACTGCAAGAATTGCAGACAGGTATTCGAAATTCCACCACCAAAAATAGAAGTTACTGAATTTAGGGCTCATGAGCTAGTATGCCCGTCATGTGGAAAGCAGCATAAGACACAGTTTCCAGATGAGGTGACCCAGCCTACCCAGTATGGACAGCGCTTCCAATTCTGTCCAGTAATTGGCCTCACATATTACGGCTAGTATAGATATAACAAGAATATCAATTAATTTATGATCCACGCCATTACCTGACCGATAATCTGTAACATTTCCCAAGCATTCAATTAATGTCTTTTTCATGATGAAACCTCACAATTTATATTTCTGAAGTCTATCATACAACCTTTCGCTAAAACTCAAAATTGCAAAAACTCTTTACTTTTTTAACTCCATGTGCTATTATTAATTAGACAAAAACATTACCTTTAAGTCAGTCCTGTGAGACTGAAAAGGTGTAGAGATGACAATGCGTATATAGGGCATATCTATACCTAAAACGTCTTACTGGGTTGGTAAGATGTTTTTTTATTATCAGAGATGGGAGTAGTGATATCTATGTCAGAGCTAAGAGAAAAGGCTGCAATTATGGACGAAACTGCAATGGATAGAGCTCTTTCGCGAATTGCCCATGAGATAATCGAAAAGAATAAAGGGACACAAAATGTGGCTTTGATTGGTATACAAAGGCGAGGTGTACCACTGGCCCAAAGATTGGCTGATAAAATAAATCAATTTGAAGGAGTCGAAATTCCTGTAGGTATATTAGATATAACCCTCTACAGAGATGATCTTTCAGTGTTAGCAGAACATCCTATAATACATAGTACTAATATTCCATTTGATGTCAATAATAAAGTAATTGTAATGGTAGATGATGTGTTGTATACAGGGAGAACGGCTAGGGCTGCCATGGATGCAATAATAGATGTAGGCAGGCCAAAGGCTATACAATTTGCAGTACTAATAGATAGGGGCCATAGAGAACTGCCTATAAGGGCAGATTTCGTAGGTAAGAATCTACCTACATCTAAAAATGAGATTGTAGATGTACATGTAATAGAAATAGATAAATTCGATGGGGTTACCATATCAGAAAGATTAAACTCCCTTTAATACAGTCCAGAGAGGCTGTCAAGGGTTGTCTGATTAGTTGCTTTTACTACCTTGATAGTCTTTACTATCAAGGTTTTATTTATGTAAAAAATAGAGAGAAAGGTGGCTTGATGATGGCACTCAGGAGAAAAGATATATTGGGTTTGCGAGATTTATCATTAGAAGAAATAGATGAAATTTTAAATACTGCAGAGCTTATGAAATATATACTCACACAAAATAATAAAAGAACTCCCCACCTCCAAGGGAAATCAATAGTAACACTGTTTTATGAAAATAGTACTAGAACGAGATTATCTTTCGAACTTGCTAGCAAGTATATGGGGGCTAGTGCTGCAAATGTATCTACACCTTCTAGTAGTGTTGCAAAAGGAGAAACATTATTAGATACGGGCCGTACCATAGAAAGTATGGGGGCTGATGTGATAATAATAAGGCACCCTATGTCAGGTGCTCCACATTTACTTGCAAAACATGTCGATGCTTCAATAATAAATGCCGGTGATGGAATGAATGAGCACCCAACTCAAGCCCTTTTGGACATGTATACTATAAAAGAAAAACTAGGTCGGTTAAATGATATAAAAGTAGCTATAATTGGCGATATAATGCATAGCAGAGTAGCAAGAAGTAATATATGGGGTCTTAGGGCTGTGGGAGCTCAAGTCTATTTAGCAGGTCCTCAAACTCTCATGCCCTTAGATATAGAAAAGACAGGCGCTGTTGTATGCACTACGGTTGAAGAAGCCATTGAAGGTGCAGATGTTGTAATGGGGCTTAGGATACAAAAGGAGCGACAGAGGGAAGGGCTCATACCTTCCATACGAGAATATGCTCATCTATTTGGTATAGATAAAGAAAGAATAGAATTGGCAAGTCCTAATTTAATAATAATGCATCCTGGCCCAGTAAATAGAGGTATAGAGATGACATCCGAAGTAATAGATAGTCCAGCATCTGTAATAAATGAACAGGTAACAAATGGGGTAGCAATACGTATGGCTCTTTTGTATCTATTGACTAGAAGGAGGATGGTAGCATGATATATATAAAAGATATATCCATAGTTGATGGTGTTTCTGAGATTCCTTATAAAGGTGATATAGTAATAGATATGGGGAAAATAGTAAAGATTGGCAAAGGGTTAGATGTTGACTTCAAAAATGCTATAACGATAAATGGAAAAGGTCTTCATATATTGCCTGGTCTTGTAGATATGCACTGTCACCTCAGAGAACCTGGATATGAGTATAAGGAAGATATAGAATCGGGTACCAAAAGCGCAGCAGCAGGTGGTTTTACAAGTATATCAGCTATGGCAAATACAAATCCTCCTATAGATAATGGAGGGATGGTTAATTTTATAAAATCCAGAGCAAAGGAAGTGGGAATAGTTAAAGTATATCCAATAGCTACTATAACGAAGGGTTTGCAGGGAAAAGAAATAACAGAGATTGGAGAACTCTATGAAGCAGGTGCAGTTGCCCTATCGGATGATGGCATGCCAGTCAAAGATTCCAATGTGATGAAACTTGCCCT
Source organism: Firmicutes bacterium UBA3920 (assembly GCA_002386065.1). GTDB lineage: Bacteria > Bacillota > Clostridia > Caldicoprobacterales > Xylanivirgaceae > UBA3920. Next base: position 3,929 of record DGES01000122.1, on the reverse strand, counting down.
TCAGTATTCTAGAATGTTCAATATGCTTATAATAAGCCATTGTGAAGATTTAGATTTAGCTGCTGATGGTGTAATGAATGAAGGTTATATGTCTACCATATTAGGTCTTAAGGGTATAAATAGAGCAGCAGAAGAGATAGGAATAGCTAGAGATATAATACTGGCTAAACACTATAAGACACACATCCATATAGCACATGTAAGTACTAGTGGAAGCGTAGAGCTAATAAGGCAGGCAAAGCATGAAGGGATACCCATAACATGTGAAACAGCACCACATTACTTTTCAGCTACAGATGAGTGGGTAGATGGATATGATACAAATACAAAAGTCAATCCACCTCTTCGAACCGTGGATGATGTGGAAGCCATAAAAAAAGGTTTAATGGATGGAACTATAGATGTAATTGCGACTGATCATGCACCTCACCATATGGATGAAAAGAATATAGAATATAATTTAGCAGCTTTTGGAATATCGGGGTTTGAAACGGCATTTTCTCTTGCATATACAAATTTAGTAGAACAAGGTATTTTTAATCTATCTACTTTAGTGGAAAAGATGAGTAGCAAGCCTGCTAATATTTTAGGTATAGATGGAGGAAAGATAAAAGAAGGTTGTATTGCTGATATGACTATAGTAGATTTAAATAGAGAATACATTGTGGATGTTGATAACTTTTATTCAAAGGGTAAAAACAATCCTTTCAATGGAAAGAAACTAAAGGGACAAGTATTATATACGATAGTAGATGGAAAGATTGTGTATGAGAAGGGTAAAATAGTTTAAAAATAAATGGGAGGATTGATATTCTTGATAGATAATCTTATAGAAAAAATAGTAGAGAAGAAAAATCCAACAGTTGTAGGTCTAGATACTAGATTAGAATATATACCAGATAAAATATTAAGAAAATACAAAAAAGATGAATATATGACATTTGAAGAGGCAGCACAGGCCATTTTAGCGTTTAATAAGATGTTAATAGATGCAGTATATGAATATGTACCTGGTGTAAAAGTACAAATAGCATACTATGAAATGTATGGCCCCCCTGGTTTAGAAGCATTTGCTAGCACTTGTAGATATGCCAAAGAAAAAAAATTAATTGTAATTGGCGATGTAAAGAGAAATGATATTGGATCTACTGCAAAAGCCTATGCTAGTGCTTATCTAGGTAAGACAAATCTTATAGATAATAGTAAAGAGGCATTTGATTTAGATTTTATAACTGTAAATCCATACTTAGGTATAGATGGCATATTACCATTTATAGAGGAATGCAAAACATATGATAAGGGTATATTTATACTTGTAAAGACATCAAATCCATCTTCGACAGATTTTCAAGATCTCTATGTTGGAGAAAAAATGTTATATGAAGTTGTTGCAAATAAGGTGTCTGAATGGGGAAAAGAATTAATAGGCAAAACTGGTTATAGCTCTATAGGTGCAGTAGTAGGTGCAACCCATCCACGACAGGCAGAGGCATTACGACAAGATATGCCCCATACATATTTTTTGGTGCCAGGATATGGGGCCCAAGGGGGAAGCGCCAAGGATATATGTGGGTGCTTCGATAGAAGGGGTTTAGGAGCAGTAGTAAATGCATCACGAAGTATAATCTGTGCATATAAAAATGATAAATGGAGGGAAAAATTTACTCCAGATCAGTTTGCTGAAGCAGCATTGGCGGAGGTATTAACTATGCAAGATAATATAAATCAAACATTAGAACAAAGTGGAAAAGCATATTGGTGATAGGAGGAGTTGGATGGCTAAAAATAAGGATATAAATAAAGTTATGATAATAGGTTCAGGGCCGATTATAATAGGACAAGCAGCAGAATTTGACTATTCGGGAACTCAAGGTTGTAAAGCTCTGAAAGCAGAAGGAATTGAGGTAGTGCTTGTAAACAATAATCCAGCTACTATAATGACTGACGTAAATATGGCGGATCACATATATCTAGAACCTCTTATAGTAGATAGTATAAAGAATATTATACGTAAAGAAAGACCAGATAGTATTCTACCTACCCTAGGAGGTCAGACGGCGCTTAATCTTGCAATAGAATTAGCGGAAGATGGTTTTTTAAATGATAATAATATTAAGCTTTTAGGTACATCAGTCAAAACTATAGAAAAAGCAGAGGATAGAGAACTTTTTAAAAAGACAATGGATAAAATAGATGAGCCTACTATAGAAAGTACCATAGCACATACTATAGAAGAGGCAGTTGAGTTTGCTGAAAATATAGGCTATCCAGTGGTAATAAGGCCAGCTTATACATTGGGAGGTACCGGTGGAGGTATAGCAACTAATAGAGATGAACTAATATCAATAACCTACGATGGAATTAGAGTTAGTAGAGTGGGTCAAGTACTAGTTGAGAGGTCAGTAGCCGGTTGGAAAGAAATAGAATTTGAAGTAATTAGAGACAAGAATGCCAATTCAATAGTAGTATGCAGTATGGAGAATATAGATCCTGTAGGTGTCCATACAGGTGATAGTATAGTGGTAGCGCCGGCGAAGACATTATCT
>DGES01000122.1:0-1109 GCA_002386065.1 Firmicutes bacterium UBA3920 | reverse complement strand
TACATCCATCGAACTTAGACTATTATGTAATAGAGGTTAATCCACGGGTCAGTCGCTCCAGTGCTCTTGCTTCTAAAGCCACAGGATATCCGATAGCAAAAGTAAGTGCAAAGATAGCAATAGGTTACACTCTAGACGAGATTCCATATGATGTTGAAGGGACAAAATTTGCATGCTGTGAGCCGAAAATAGACCATACAGTTGTGAAGATTCCTAAGTGGCCCTTTGATAAATTTATAAAAGCAGATAAAACTTTGGGCACTAAGATGAAAGCAACAGGAGAGGTAATGGCTTTAGCATCAACAGTTGAAGAGGGATTGTTAAAAGGAGTAAGATCCCTTGAATTAGATATAGATAGATTAGAGCTTCCACATTTGAGAAAGTTAGATAAAAACTCACTCATACTCAAGCTTAATGAAAAAACGGATGAGGGAATATTCGTAGTTGCTGAATGTATGCGAAGGGGATTATCATTAGAAACAATATATGAACACACTGATATAGATAAATTTTTTCTAAGTAAAATTCAGAATATAATTGAGATGGAGCGAAAACTCCAAGGTTATTCAATTGATACATTAGATATTCATATACTGAAGGAAGCGAAAACCATGGGATTTACGGATAGGGCAATTGGTCATCTGATCGGTGCAAGTAGAGAGGCTATAAGAAACATACGAAAGAGATATAATTTAGTGCCCCTATATAATGAAGTAAAGACATGTGCTGCTGAGTATAAGAGAGCATCTTCCTACTATTATTCGACTTATGTAAAAAAAACTGAACTTAATATAAGAAAGGACAAAGAGAATATTGAACCTAGATGGGAGAAAGAAAATAAAAAAGTTGTAGTTATAGGCTCAGGTCCAATAAGAATTGGTCAGGGAATAGAGTTTGATTATTGCTCTGTACATGGTGTGTGGGCGCTTAAGTCCCTTGGATACGAAACAATAATGATAAATAACAATCCTGAAACTGTGAGTACTGACTTTGATACGGCAGATAGATTGTATTTTGAACCTTTGACTAGTGAAGATGTATTAAATATATTAGATACAGAAAGGCCTGCTGGGGTTATTACGCAATTTGGAGGTCAAACTGCCATAAAA
>DGES01000051.1 GCA_002386065.1 Firmicutes bacterium UBA3920 | reverse complement strand
AATATAATCTCCGTATTTTTTTATAAAACTTTAGATAATCGTTATTTAAAGTTTTATAAAGTTATTTGCTAAAATGCCTTAATACACTCATGTTTTATTTATTTTTCAACAAAAACTCAACAATTTTTACTATTTTTAAGATGCTTTAAATTGTGGAATAATCCTTGATTTTTGTAATGCCTTGAGTATAACAACTATCACAGGACCTAATATAAGGCCAGAAACACCAAAAACCTTTAATCCAATATATATTGCCATTAACATAGCTAATGGATGAATGCCTAATTTGCTACCCATTATACGTGGTTCCAAAAACTGTCTCACTATAAGTATAACAATGTATAAGAGCAAAAAACCAAAAGCCCATTGCACATTTCCCATTATAAGATGTACAAAAGAAGTTGGAATTAGTATTGTACCTACTCCCAGTATAGGGATAGCATCCACTACAGCAGTTAATATGGCGAAAAAAAAGGCATAATCTACTCCTAATATTATATATCCCACCAGAAGTTCTAAAAAAGTTATAAGTATTAAGGTAAGTTGAGCCTTTATAAAACCTATAAATGCCGTAAATAAATCAGATTTAAATATTCTCAATTTATCATCCCATTTAACAGGAAACTGCCTGTATATGAATCTTGCGATTTCTTCCCTGTCTCTACTCATAAAAAAAGTAGCAACTATCGATACTATCATAAATATAAATAGCTCCGGCAATGATTTAACTATATTCAATAGAGACATAAATAGTTTTGTCAGCCACGATGAAATTGTCCCCACAATACTACCTATATTATCCTCAATAGCCTTTACTACTTCTTCTGGAAACTCTAAATATACATTCTGACTCTTTTCTATAAATGATTGAAAATAGTCAGATATAGAATATAGACTAGGAAACTCCCGTGTAAGATCGGCAAGTTCTGTGGTTATTTGGTAGAAAACGAATATGAGAACACTCCCTACTATGATGACAAACATTAAAATAGCAATGGCAACTGCAAATGAACGAGACAATCTGAGTTTTCTCTGTAACAATTCCACTGGCTTTTCTATTATAAATGTCATAAATATGGCAACTACAAATGGTGCCACATAGGGCAATATCTTAGTGATAAATAATACCACAAAAAGAACTGTCAAAATTATGCCTATCAATGTTTTAATATAATACTCTTGCCGCTTGGTAAATTCAAACATATACCACCTCCACTAGAGGACACTACTAAATTTTTGCATAATATCCTTCTCGTTCTACCATATTAAAATGTTTCAACATCACATCTATAAACTCATCGTTCGAATCAGTACGCATAGCATCTTCAATTATAAGTTCCATAACCCTGTCTGGTCTGCCCTCGCTTAAATGCTTGCGTATGGCTAATACTCCTTGAAGTTCTTTCTGTGTTAATAACAACTCTTCTTTTCGTGTACCTGATTTGTTCAAATCTATTGCAGGGAATATCCGTTTTTCTGATAGTCTTCTGTCTAGGTGTATCTCCATGTTGCCCGTTCCTTTAAACTCCTCATATATAACCTCATCCATCCTACTACCTGTATCTATAAGAGCAGTAGCTATGATTGTAAGACTACCACCTTCTTCTATATTTCGAGCTGCACCAAAAAATCTCTTAGGTTTGTGAAGTGCACCTGGATCTAAGCCTCCTGATAAGGTTCTCCCTGTAGGAGGTATAGTAAGATTATATGCCCTTGCAAGTCTAGTAATACTATCCATGAGTACTACCACATCTTTACCATGTTCTACAAGACGCTGAGAACGCTCAAGTACCATCTCTGCCACCTTGGTGTGATGTTCTGGCAACTCATCAAACGTAGAATATATTACATCACCATCTATAGAACGTTGCATATCAGTAACTTCTTCTGGACGTTCATCAATTAATAATACAATTAAATATATGTCAGGATAATTCTTTGTAATACTATTTGCAATTTTTTTGAGTAACGTTGTCTTACCAGCCTTAGGAGGTGATACAATAAGTCCCCTCTGTCCCTTGCCTATAGGTGCTATAAGATCTATAAGTCTAACAGCAAGATCCTTGGGGTTTTCTTGTCTTTCAAGAGTTATACGCTCTGTAGGATATATGGGTGTGAGTTCATCAAAAGATGGTCTATGATTTGCTTTTTCTGGATCTTCTCCATTTACACCCGTCACATAGAGTAGTGCTTTAAACTTCTCTCCCTCTTTTGCTTTTCGTGTCTTTCCAGAAACCAAGTCACCTGTCTTCAAGTTAAATCGTCTTATCTGTGATTGTGATATATATACGTCACGATTACCTGGCATGTAATTTTCTGAGCGTAAAAATCCATATCCATCAGGTAATACCTCTAATACCCCTTCTGCATCACCACAATCCCCTGTATTCAAGAGAATTGGAATTGCAGGATTAGACGTATTATAATACTTCCTTGCATAGGCCACCTGTTTATCATAGTCATCTTCAGGATATTCCAATACTGTCGCCTCTGCATTTTCATCATCTTGTATTCTTTCATCATCTTCTAGTTCTTCGTGTTCTTTGTATTCGCTGCCATGTGATACCAAACTATCATCAGAAGTACCACCTTCATCTTTTTTAGATTCTTCTATGTCAGGCCTATCTTCTTCGTCTTCTACACCATCTAATTTAAGTTGGGCATGTTGTGGTTCTTCTACCTTCCTAGGCCTTCCACTTTTTCTATGTTGTGATTTTTTTTCTTCCTTTGGAGGGATATCAACTTCTAGCTTTTCATCCATTTCTATATTCTGTTCTTGTGACATTTCTGTAAGCTTTGCCTGTATTAGTTCAATGAGCTGCGCCTTCCTGTATTTTGTAACACTTTTTAATCCAAGTTGTTTTGCAAATTCTCTTAACTCTAGAATTGTATTGTTTTCAAGACGAGTTAAATCTAAATCCAATAAATCCAATATTAATTCCTCCCATTATGTTTAAAATTTTGAATCGCATATAGAATTGGCAACATCACTGTATATGTCATACATTGATATTGTTGCCATATATTTACTTTAATATACCATGCCTTTCCCTCTTAGAAACCCAACTTACCTCTTAAACTGAATATTTTAAAATAGAGAACTTAAGATTTGAAAAGATACTTTACAATGGTATAGATATCTATAGACAAACAGCACTATATTCATTATAATACTTTATACCCATATGCGTCAACATAAAACATGTAGAATATCAAATATGTAAAAAAGGGCTAAGAAATTAGCCCTTTTTTTATTAAGCTTTACCAGCACTACCAAAGAGTTTTAACTTAGTAGCTACAATATTTTTCATCTCATCACGAGCAGGACCTAATATTTTTCTAGGATCAAACTCATCAGGATTCTCCTTAACGGCAGCATGTACTCCCCTAGTAAATGCCTGGCGTATGTCTGTATCAATATTTATCTTACATATACCCAGTTCAACAGCTTTTTTTATAGCCTCATCAGACACACCTGAAGCTCCATGAAGTACAAGAGGAACATCCACTACAGCTCTTATATTCTTTAATCTGTCAAAATCTAATCTAGGTTCACCCTTATATAGACCGTGGGCTGTACCTATCGATATAGCCAATGCATCGACCCCTGTTTCCTTTGCAAAGTATTCAGCATCAGCAGGATCAGTCATAGCTGCCTCCCTTTCATCTACCTTTACATCGTCCTCTACTCCACCTATTTTTCCTAGTTCTCCTTCTACAGACATTCCAACTGCATGGGCAACTTCCACTACCTTTTTGGTAACTTCAATATTTTCCTCCAATGGATATTTAGAACCATCGATCATAACAGATGTAAATCCATTTCTTACACATAGCATTATTTGTTTAAAGTCTGTACCATGATCAAGATGAACTACCACAGGAACACTTGCCTTCTCCCCAGCAAGCCTTGCCATAGCTGCTATGTAATCTACCCCGGCATATTTAAGTCCACCTTGGCTCGCCTGAAGAATAACTGGAGACTGCTGTTCTTCTGCTGCTTCAATAATAGCTTGTACTATTTCCATGTTGTTTACATTGAAAGCGCCGACAGCATATCTACCTTTTTGGGCATCTCCCAATACTTCTTTTAATGTTACAAGCATTAAAACACCTCCTAAAACGTCCTATATTATGTTATTATATCATAGCTTTTTAGTTTTACTAGACTTTTTTAGATATTTTTCTAACACCCTAGGTTGTAAAGTTACACGAATTTACAAAAATATGAAAACTCAAGTTCTATCTCCATTGAATTATACAACAATAAATAGTAGAATATTATCATAAATGAATTAGGAGGAACTGTTATGAAAGAAAAGTTAAAACTTGCTATTCTCTTTGGAGGTCAATCAGGAGAACATGAAGTATCATTGATGTCTGCCACCTCCGTTATAAACAATATAGATAAAGATAAATATTCCCTATACTTAATAGGTATAACTAAAGCAGGAAATTGGATGTTATATGATGGAAAACCTAATAAAATCGAAGATGGTTCATGGGAAAAATTAGCTGTACCCATTGTATTCCCTCCAGATCCATCCTATGGTGGATTTTTCTTATTGTCTGATCCCAGCAAAATATATAAAATAGATGTAATTTTCCCTGTAATGCACGGACCCCATGCAGAAGATGGAACAATACAAGGACTCTTTGAGCTTGCCCAGATTCCTTATGTAGGATGTGACGTGGTCGCCTCCTCCACAGGTATGGATAAAGCCATATCTAAGGCTATATTTCAAAGCTACGGCCTGCCCCAAGCAAAATATAGGGTTATATTAAAGAGAGATTTTATAGAAGACAGAGAAAAGGTTCTTTCATATATAGAAGATATATTTGACTATCCTGTATTTATAAAACCTGCTAATTTAGGTTCTAGCGTAGGTATAAGCAAATGCTATGATAGAAATCAGCTTGCAGAAGGCCTAGAAAATGCCTCAAAATATGATAGAAAGATAATAGTTGAAGAATTTATCGATGGCTATGAGATAGAATGTGCTGTCCTTGGAAATAACTATCCTAAGGCATCTGTCTTAGGACAAATAATTCCTTGTAATGACTTCTATGACTATGAGGCAAAATATTTTGGGGATGGTAAATCAAAGCTTATCATACCTGCACCTTTACCTAAAGATATAAGTGACGAAATTCAACATATAGCTATAAAAGCCTTTAAAGCCCTCGACTGTAGTGGCCTTGCCAGAGTAGATTTCTTTGTACATAGAAAGACAAACGATATCTATCTGAATGAAATAAATACTATGCCAGGATTTACAAAGATAAGCATGTATCCTAAACTTTGGGAAGAATCTGGTATTCCTTATACAAAACTAATGGATACACTAATAGAACTTGCCCTAGATCGTTTCAATGAAAAACATAATACATATGCTTAGAATTCTAAAAATATCATTCTAAGCATATTAGATGAGGAGTGATATAGATGGACAATAGGCCTATTGGTGTCTTTGATTCTGGGCTAGGAGGCTTAACTGTCGTCAAAGAATTAATGGCTGAGCTTCCAAATGAGGATATTGTGTATTTTGGTGATACAGCACGTATACCATATGGTACACGTTCAAAGGAAATAGTGGCGAAATACTCCTCCCAATGTGTCCGTTTTCTTAAGACCCAAAATGTAAAAATGGTAGTGGTTGCCTGTAATACTGTAAGTTCTTGTTGCCTCAAACTGCTGAGGACTAAATTTCACATCCCCATTGTCGGTGTAATAGAACCTGGTGCACAGGCTGCAGTATCCGCAACTATAAATAAAAAGATAGGAGTAATTGGAACTGAAGGAACCATATCAAGCGCAGCTTATGAAAAGGCGATATTAAAACGTGCGCCTGATATTTCTATATATACTAAAGCCTGTTCCTTATTTGTCTCTATTGTAGAAGAGGGATGGGCTGAAACAGATGTGGCATATTTGACCGCTAAAAAGTATCTAGAAAACATAAAACTTGAAAAAATTGATACTCTAGTGCTTGGATGTACCCACTTTCCCCTCTTAACCAATGTCATCGGAAAGACAATGGGCGAAGGAGTAACTCTTATAGATCCTGCAGAGGGTACCGCGTTAATGACTAAACAAATTTTGACTGAAAACAATATGCTAAACTCAAATAAAAATACAGGTACGTATAGATTCTTTGTGAGCGATTTTGGTCAGAGATTCGAACAAATAGGAAGTAATTTTTTAGGACAAGATATAGAATGTCCTAAAAAAATAGATATTGAAACATATTAAACAATCCACTAAAGAGGAGATATTTTTTATTCGTAATACACCATATAATCTTGATACATTATAAAGTGGTTTTAATATCTGTATAGCCTCGGGGAATGTAAGTACTTCATATAGTCTTGATACATTATAAAGTGGTTTTAATATGTATGGTTTTAAAATTTTACTAAATCTCTGAAAAAGTAAATTGTGTCTTTAAAATGTAAACAGTTAATAAACTGTTATAAACGAATGTAGTTCATGAGCCCACATGGTTTCACTACTTAGTTTGTCTAAACTCAAACTAATTCGCCCTTGACAACAGGTTGTACAAACATATAAAATAGTTTGGTGTAGAATTATGTTGAAATGTGTTCGGAGGAAGATATGGATACTAAATTTATTTTTGTAACTGGAGGAGTTGTTTCCTCTCTAGGAAAAGGAATAACAGCGGCGTCTTTAGGAAGACTTCTAAAAAATCGTGGATTAAAGGTTTCTATACAAAAACTGGATCCATATATAAATGTGGATCCTGGAACTATGAGTCCCTATCAACACGGCGAGGTCTTTGTCACAGAAGATGGAGCAGAAACAGATTTGGATCTTGGTCACTATGAACGTTTCATAGATGAAAATTTAAGTAAGAATAACAATGTTACAACAGGTAAGATCTATTGGTCCGTTATAAACAAAGAGCGTACAGGAGAATATTTAGGCGGTACCGTACAAGTAATACCCCATATAACAAATGAAATAAAAAGCAGAGTCTATAAAGTTGCAGATGAAATGAAACCCGATGTTGTAATCGCAGAAATTGGTGGTACAGTGGGGGATATTGAAAGTCTTCCATTTTTGGAAGCAATTCGCCAAATGAAGGGAGAAGTAGGACCGGAAAATTGTATGTATATACATGTAACTCTAGTTCCTTATCTCTCCATGGCAGGCGAACTAAAAACCAAACCTACCCAACACAGCGTTAAAGAATTAAGAAGTATCGGTATTCAACCTGATATAATAGTATGCCGATCGGAAAAGCCCTTATCTAAAGACCTGAAAGATAAAATAGGGCTTTTTTGCAGTCTAGACGGAGAGCATGTGGTACAAAATCTAGATGCAGAAAATCTCTATGAAGTACCTCTACTACTAGAAAAAGAAGGTCTAGATGATCTAGTTGTAAAGCGTTTAAATCTTTGCGATGGCGCTGCTGCAGATATGAATGAATGGTCTGCAATGGTGGATAAAATGAAAAATTTAAAAAAAGAGGTAGTAATTGGCCTAGTGGGAAAATATGTGGAGCTCCATGACGCATATTTAAGTGTTGTTGAGGCATTATCCCATGGTGGATTGCCACACGATACCGATGTAAAGATAAAATGGATACACTCAGAGCATATAAACGAAACAAACATGAATAATGTCCTAGGAGATGTAGATGGTATACTAGTCCCCGGTGGCTTCGGCGATAGGGGGATAGAAGGCAAGTTTCTCGCTGCCAAATATGCACGAGAAAATGCTATTCCCTATTTAGGAATATGCCTAGGTATGCAGATAGCCATAATAGAATTCGCAAGAAATGTCGCAGGACTTAAAGATGCCAACAGTACAGAATTTAATGAAAATACTCCCCATCCTGTAATTGACCTCTTAAGCTCCCAGACAAATATAGATACTTTAGGTGGTACCATGAGATTAGGTGCATATCCATGTACTCTTAAGGAAGGTACTTTAGCAAGTAAAGCTTATAAAACTGACACCGTACAAGAGCGGCACAGACATAGATATGAAGTCAATAACAAATATATCCAAACATTGACATCTAATGGACTAATAATATCGGGTACCTCCCCTAATGGAAACCTTGTAGAAATAATTGAACTCAAAGAACATCCATGGTTCGTAGGTGTTCAATTCCACCCAGAATTTAAATCTAGACCAAATAGGCCCCATCCACTATTTGCTGATTTTGTGGGAGCAGCACTCAAATATAAAGAAAACAAAAACTAAAGCGGAAGATAAACCTCCGCTTTAGTTTTTTTAGTCTGGTAAGGTTTTAAGTTACTATTTAGACTGGTCTTTCATTTTCTTTTCAGCCATCTCTATGGCTATTTTTACCATATTCCCACAATCCCTTGAGCTTACTGCACCCCAGCCTTCTTTTCTAACAACGTCATCCACGCCTAATTCCTTTGCAATCTCATATTTTAAATCATCGGACATGATACCACGACGTCTAGCCATCTTATAACCTCCCCCCTTTGACGACATGATATTTTCCACTGCCGTCAAACTTATTTTCCCCTCCATCATAATATTAATTCTATATAAATATTGTCAGATCACCAATGTTCCTGTATCACTTTCTATTATCTTTAAAATATCTACTTCTTGTCCTGTGTTTGCGTCTATATATACTATAAACCTATCCTCTCCAAATTTTCCATTAAATTCATAACATAACCTCTCCTCCCTGCCAGGAGTTGGAATAATTGCAAGACGTTTTGATTCTATTTCAAATGAAGGGTTTACCAATGCACTTGCCTCATCTAACGAAAGACTGGGGTTATCTAGATCCCGTGGTCTATGAGATATCAAATAGTTTTTGGATTCAAAACCCACCACCTGTCCATCCTTTAATGATAACTTAACTTTTATAAGATCTGGATATACTATTACATCTCCATCTCTATATGCAAAATTCATAGTACATATACCTTGGTAATTTTTTTTATATGTAGGAACCATATTCTCATAGCCTCTATCTTTCAAAAAATCCCTTGCAATATCTACTGCCTTCTCAAGTGATATTTTTTCTTCTTCTTCTCCTGGATCTCCTATCATATTTACTAATTTCCCACCCTTTTTACTTACAGTAAAATAAAAAGGTCCCCTTCCATCTTCTAGTTCTGCATAAACACCCCAACATTTTATATCACCATTATTTTCACTCCATTTACCTATATTACTTATTTTGTTTTCCCCTAAAAAATCCTTAACGATCTCAATTGCTTGATCTTCATTTATTTCAGCACCTTCTAACTCTATATTCTCAAATTCTTCTAATGCATCTGAAAAAGGTCCATCATATATAAGTGTAGGATATTCTATATCACTATTTTCAATGTCCACAAATTGGCGTGTTATAATATCATCAGTCTTTCCTTTTAGACGACTACCTTGCCTACTTATATCCTTCCAACTCACTCCTCCGCTATTTATATTATCTTGTAATGACCTTAGCTCTTCTCCTAATTTCACATAGTTATTATATAATTCTCTTAAATTATTGCTCTCGTCTAACGACAATGTCTTTCCTTGTCCCACACTCTTTGTCAAATAATTACTATAATCAGACATTTGATTTAATAGCTTAGAGGTTTTTATAAGAGATATATGAGAGACTGGTAAACTAGCCAACTCTACCTGAGCAGCATCAGAATGCCTCCAAATCTCTGAAATCAATTTTAAATGTTGACTTTGATCTCCACTCACCATTAATTTAGACAGTGAAGTTTCAATATTATTTACATGTCCCACCATATCAAAAAAAGCCCTCTGATATAGATTATCCATCTGTATAGTATGCCGCCTATTTAATACATAGTTATACACTCCCCATATTCCTGTCACTATAAGGGCAAATGTCAATACTATAGTCGTTCTTTTCTGTCTCATATGTATCCCTCCTTAAAGCCTATTTTGCAAATTTATGATCTCCAATCTCTATTACAACTGGTCTTGACCATATCCAAGAGCTGGTTGATTTTGCAGGATTATAATAGTATATAGCACCACCTGTAGGGTCCCATCCATTCATAGCATCGGCTGCTGCCCTCAGCGATTCATTATCTGGAGATAGATTTATCTGCCCATCAAATACAGCTGTAAATGCGCCTGGCTGATATACTACTCCTGCTATTGTATTGGGAAAAGACGAATGTTTTACCCTATTTAAAATTACAGCGGCTACAGCAACCTTCCCTACATATGGCTCACCCCTCGCCTCTGCATGTACTGCCCTTGCCAGTATATAAATATCTCCTCTATCTATATTACTCC
>DGES01000062.1:6538-6967 GCA_002386065.1 Firmicutes bacterium UBA3920 | reverse complement strand
TGCGGTGGATGCCAACTTCAGCATATGGATTATTTATCTCAATTAGAGTTTAAGACTCAGATCGTCAAAGATGCGTTAACACGTATTGGTAAGCTGAGGGATATAGAAGTCCTTCCTACTATAGGTATGGGATTTCCCACTAGATATAGAAATAAGGTGCAACTTCCAGTAGGTATGGGCGATGAAGGGGCTATCTTGGGGTTTTTTTGCCGGCGCAGTCATGATATTGTGGACATGGACACTTGTCTTATACAACATACTATAAATGATGATATAGCCGGCGTTATACGGGAATTTATAGATAGATTTAATATACCTGTATATGATGAAAATGTACATAAGGGTATCATAAGACACGTTGTTACAAAGGTAGGATTTAATACAGGAGAAGTAATGATAGTAATAGTTACAAATGGATATAGTCTTCCT
>DGES01000062.1:0-6293 GCA_002386065.1 Firmicutes bacterium UBA3920 | reverse complement strand
GACAATGTGGTATTATGGGGAAGAGATTACATTATAGATACCATAGGTGAGTATAAATTTAGGATATCACCCTTATCTTTTTTTCAAGTCAACCCCGTCCAGACTGAAGTTGTATATGGAAAGGCTTTGAACTATGCAAAATTAGCGGGAGAAGAGACTGTATTTGATGTCTATTGTGGCATAGGTACTATATCCCTATTCCTTGCTAAGTATACAAAACAGGTATATGGTATAGAGTCAGTGAGCGATGCAGTAGAAGATGCTAAAAAGAACGCAAGATTAAATGGTATGGAAAATGTGAAATTTATAAAAGGAAGGGCAGAGAGAGTTGTACCTGATATAGTAGATAAGGGAATAAGACCTGATGTGGTAGTCTTAGATCCTCCAAGAAAGGGATGTGACAAAGAACTATTAGAGGTAATCGTAAAGGCAGAGCCTAGTAGAATCGTGTATGTATCGTGTAACCCTGCAACATTAGCTAGAGATCTTGGGTATCTTAAGGAATATGGTTATACTGCACGTGAGGCTCAGCCGGTGGATCTATTTCCATATACAAAACACGTTGAGAGTGTTGTCTTGATGTCTAAAGTGTGATAATAGGTAAAGCAGTAAAAGCTGATAAATAAATACTTTAATAAAAAGAAGTCTCTTATATAAAAATAAAGGGATTCTTTTTATAATAAATTAGTGTTACTTAAAAATGCAAAGAATTTACTAATAGAGGCCAATGCGAAACTTGTCGATTTTTGCAGAATAAAAACCGTTGAAATAGTTAAATTTTGGTAGTATAATTTTATATAAAGACAAACTATGGAAACAGAGGAAGATAAAAGAGGGCAGGGTGATTCCAATGGGCTAAGAATTTCGTTCCGCAGGTGTTGCGGAGAGTAGTTTTCCAAGGCGTATCCAAACCCCGGCAAAAATACTTTTAAAATGGGGGATCTTTTCTATGAAAAAAGTTATGTCTTTACTCGTTGTATTTGCGCTCATTTTTTCTTTTGCAACTGTATCTGTTTACGCTGCTGATGAAGCTACAGTCGATTCAGAAGCAATATTAGTGGAAAATGGTTTTTCGGAAGATAATATAGATGCTTTATCAGAAACAGTTAAAGAAGAATTGGTGCAAGCGTTAGAGGAAAATCCTGATGCAGTTGATATTAAAACTACTGTATTGGAAATCGACAATTTAGCTGAAGTCGAAAGTTTTTTAAGTTATACGGATCAGGAACTTATTGATATGGGTGCTGATCCAGATGCTGTTATTGCAGCACGTAGAGAACTTGAAGAAGAGTCCAACAAGACTGAGGCTCAAATCGCTGAAGCAAAAAATGTTAGCCTAGCAGAAGCTAAATATTTTAAGAAAGCGATTGATAAGGGACACAGCAATTACAAAAATAAAAGTTATAAAAGTAAAAAAAGCGAGAATCCCGTGACAGCATCTGGTTCTATTTCCACTACAAAACTTACTTATACTCAGTCTGTTACTAATCAATCTACATCTACCCAACCTAAATATAAAGTCAACCTTGCGTACACATGGAAAACTGTATATGATTTGGCTGTCTTTACAGATGAGATAGTTGCTGGTTGGGGAGGAAATTTAAACACACAATCCATTTCTTCCACGTCAAGCTATTATGATTGGGGTAGTAGTTGGGGTTCTTTCTATAAATCTCAAGCAATGTCCAAGGTCGAAACTCCAAATGCGGGTATTGAATTTAAATTCCCCCAAGCTCTTGCTTATTGCAATCTTTGGAACAATCGTCCCAAAACCAAAACGGGTTCCGCAACGTTCACTCTTTATCAGACGAAAAAACAAGGCTATGACACTAAGGTTATTTCGGTTTACTGCCATAGAGTTATTAGCCTATCAAGTGCATCTATAGGTTTTAGCAAATCTGGTCCTTCTATTGGTTTGTCTATAGGCGGAGCATGGGATCAGTCTCCACAGAAAGCAACTACCATAGGTTATTAATTTATAAACATGATTTCTGGTTAGAGGGCAACTTTGTAAATTATTTCAAGGTTGCCCTTGTATCGGTATCAAAAGGGTGTGTGAAAATGAAACAACGTTTAGCCGATATATTTCGCTCCAAAAAATGGATAGTATTGTCCGTTTTGTTCGTTTTGCTAATTGCGATTATTGTCATTATTTCAATAATCGCAGGTAATATTAATAATAACAAAAAAGAATATGTAGATAATTGGGCTTTTTATAATTACGGGCAGACAATAAACAAACAGAAAGGTGAAAGCGGGGTTGATATAAACATTGTTCCAATATTAGAACATGTTAGTATTGGCAATTCAGTATCCATTGCTGTCGTAGATTCAGGTTTAGATTATTCGTGTGAGGCGTTAAAAGACAGAGTCTTAACCAATATGAACGACACAATAAATGGTACTGATGATGACTCGAACGGTTTTGTTGATGATTATTATGGATGGAATTTTTATGATAATGACAACAATATTTTTGAAGATGCGCTATATGATTATCACGGCACATATGTTGCCACAACTATTGCAAAAGTTAATCCAAACGCAAAGATTTTATCAGTTAAATTTTTGCGTTCAACATCAGGATCATCTGATGATGCTGTCTTGGCTATAAAGTATGCGATATCTCGTGGCGCAAGGATTATAAACTGTAGCTGGAATTTTAATAATCCAGATGACAACTTGCTTAACCTCATAAAAGAACATCAAGAAGTGTTATTTGTTTTCTCTGCAGGAAATTCAAATATTGATATTGATTTGGATGCCATTTATCCTTGCAGTTATAATTTGGATAATACAATAACCGTAATGGCGATAGATAACAAAGGAATGATTTACAACGCAAGTGGATATGGAAAAACATCAGTAGACATTGCAGCTCCAGGAGTTGATGTAAAAGTAACATTGCCTGAAGATGAAGAGACATTAATAAGCGGAACATCGGTTGCAGCTTCATATGTTACAGGGGCATCTTCACTACTCATCTCTAAAAACAGCAATTTATCTCCCAAAGATATCAAAAACATACTTGTATCGACGGCAAGTAAGAAAAGCAACTTAGAATCATTATGCATATCCGGAGGGATTTTAAATATTTCAGACAGTATCTATGAACTAAAAAATTTTCAATGAACTTCTTGTAACAGATTTCATTTTCAATTGTCTAATATATGAGGAGTGAGGTTATGGGGGATTTTGAGGAAATTTACCGCATAAACAAAGATTTGCTTTATAAATTTATTTTAAAGATGTGCGCTAACGAGAGTCTAGCAGAAGAACTCGCGCAAGAGACGTTCTTCAAAGCATTTGTTCACACAAATGAATTTACTGGCAAATGCAAAATATCAACCTGGCTTTGCCAAATTGCAAAGAATGAATACTTTAACTACTTAAAGAAAAACAAACGGATAGTAGCATTAGGCTTTGATGATCCGGACTATCATGGCTCTCTCTCTTTTGAGGATGCTTATTATAGAGTTGAATGTAAAGAACAAGCGAAAATCATACTTGATATAGCCAATGAATTACCTTCTATCTACAAAGACGTTTTTCTTGAGAAAATCATTGGTGATCTAAGTTACTCTGATATTGCAATTATTCACGCAAAAAGCAAATCATGGGCTAGGGTGACTTTTTATCGAGCAAAGCAAAAAATACTTGAAAGGATGGAGACTTATGAAAAATTGTAATATTGTCAACGACTTATTGCCACTGTATGCCGATGATTTACTTAGTGACGAAAGCACAATGTTTGTAAAAGAACATCTAGCTACATGTAAATCTTGTTTAAAGAATTACGAGGATATGAAACTAAATGTAAATGTTGTCATTGATCCTGAAAATTAAAATATTAAGCCTAAAAAGGTATTTGGCAAATATTTAAGAAAGGTGAAGTTTATGACTGCATCCTTGGTTTTATTCGCTGTTTCAATTGGATTGTTCTGGATTGATTGGTTCATCATACAATATGCTTGGTCAAACCTCTACGATGGTATGTTTAGAATAGCTGAAAACACTCTAATTCCTTTACTGGTTTTAGCCTCCATATTTGGAATAATAGGTGTGGTTCTGATAACCAAAAAAAATGCACAAACGGGGAGAAATTCAAGTTTCAAAACAGGATTATTGATAACCGCATTAGTTGCAATTCTAGTTGTTCATATCATCCCTGTTATTGAACTTGAAAAAACTGGAAACCATATAATCGCAGTAACAAATGTCGAGTCAATAGAAAGCGAGAATGATGAGTATTTTCTTATTATTAAAGATTTACAGTCCGAAAAATTGATTAAAATCAAATGTGATGAAAATACGTACTCTTCTGTTATTGTAGATAGAAATGTTTTATATACTTTCGAGTATAGAATAAAGCTTTTCAACGAAATCAATGGCGTATTAGAGCAAGTTGACACAAATGAGATCATTGATAATAGAAGTTCCCCAAAATCAGAATAAATGGAGGTAAGTACATTGAAAATGAAAAAATATGTTCGGGCATTGTTAATTGGTCTTGGTATAGGTTTATTTCTTTCTGCTTTTCTAAATATAGCGTTCTCTCAAATATTTGGATTGGCACGCATCTATTTCCCAATACTCATTGTAGGAACAGTTATAGGTGGGTTAGTTGCAACAATTATCTATACAATGACCGCTCATAAAAAAGAAAAAATATAAATTAATGCACATATGCCGCCTGCACCATGGCCATGGACGGGCGGTTTTTATGTTGAAAATAATAATGTCGATACCTTTTTAAACGGTATAAATTCATCGTCGCAATTAGCTGAGTCGATTCCGTTATGAATCAGGATAAGGTACAATAAGTTTCGTAAATAAGAAAAGGACAAGGTTTTGAGTCTCTGTTAAAATGGGAGTAAGAACACCACCATTTTTGAAAGGAGACAAAAAAACCATGTCCGATAAGATTGTACAGCTAAATGAGGAAATCATCAAGAGTGAAATAAAGGAACTGGTACGCAGCAGCAGTCATCAAATAGAAATATTTCAGAGCGGTGGCTACGTTTGAGTCTACATCTCTTTAGGACAAGCTGTACATGATGCTTGTCCACAAAGCGCTAATAATGGCGTTTTCAGCCCTCCGATATGGAGGGCTTATCCATGGAAGAGCAGAAACCTCTTCCTGCGAGGAAGATACTTCGTCAAATAATATGGATAACGTATCATCAATTGAATCTTCTGATAAAAGCAAAGTGATAGAGATTGAAATCGAAATGCGAGAAAAATTAAATAAATTGAAAAAAGATTTTACAAAAGAGCAAGTTCATGAAATCATGGGAGAACCTGATGAAGTTCCGCTAACTGGGTTATATTGGGAATACTATTTTGTAGATGAAACTAAAAAAGTTGTTATTGGTTATTTTTCAGATGGTATTACTATAGAGTTAGTTGATACCGTAGAGAATAAAAATGAAAAGATTTTGTAAATCGTATGCATCGCTTAAAAAGTTTTGTTATTAAATTAATTGAGGTTCACAGTTTTTGAAAATACGTTGACAATGTGAGCAAAAAATTAATTCTATTCGCCAGTATTTCGCCTAATGCAAAGTTCAGATTAACACTAATATAACATAGCTAATGATATTATGGTATTGGCTGTGTTATTTATATTTTGATAAGATTCAAAAATCTAGTTGAATCTTGACTTTTTCACCCAAAACAGAAAAAAATAGGTCTGTATCCATTGCAGCATAAAGGATACAGGCTTTCCATTTTGATCATAAAGTTGTTGTACTACAATCTAATTTTTTGTCTGCGAAATGATCTTCTTAATTTCTCCTAATGTCATAAATCTCTTTGAAAAATCAATACCTACAGTTTTGCCTAAATCTTCAACTACCTCATTGTAATAATCAAACATATAATAATTTTTATCTACATATGTCCCTGTAATATTTCTCATTTCATTAATTAAAGTCTTAGTTGAATATTTTTCATTTGTATTAATCTGAATTAATCTAAGCAAAAGTAATGATACAAAACATGTTAAGAAGTCAAGTCCAAATTAGTGTGTAAATTCCCTCGGTATTCCAGTCAGCAGGATGTGGAACTTTTTACTACTTGCTGAACCGAAGCGTCTATGCCGCGAAAGCTGTTGATAATGAGTGCATGGCATGTAAGGCTAATGTCGGGCATCACTATACCGGCATAGCCTTACCCCTGTAGGCAGAGGGATGCCCCTGATGCCTATAAACATGCCATGAGAGGCTCGTTGTCAACAGAACGTGGAATAAATACGTAGGTAGTAGTATTAGGCCTGTCTCTTATACACTTCT
>DGES01000100.1:9176-11658 GCA_002386065.1 Firmicutes bacterium UBA3920 | reverse complement strand
TTAACCTCTATGTTTATTATTTATATGCATAAATAGAAATAAAAGATATGGAAATATATAATTAAAGGATGTGAACAGCCAAACGTGAAAACAAAATTAAAGACTTTTTTTAAAAGACGTGGAAATCAAAATCAAATGGCACTGGACTTAGTAGAACCAGGCAATGATGATGAAAATAGTCATGGAAAAGGGGAAAAAGTTAGTAAATATCTTCCTCCTGAAGTAAACTCTAGCATGCTATATCACGATATAGTCCAAATAGCCTGGCCGTCTTTAGTTGAACTTATACTTACACAATTAGCATCTATGGTGGATATGATTATGGTAGGTCGTTTGGGACCATGGGCTATCTCTGCTGTAGGACTAACCACACAACCTAAATTTTTAATGATGACCATGTTTATAGCAATGAATGTGGGAGCAACAGCGCTAGTAGCAAGATATAGGGGAGAAGGTAATCGTAAAAAGGCCAATACCGTTCTAAATCAAGCAATGCTGCTTACATTTATCTTATCACTTGCAGCTTCTATAGTCGGATTTATATTTGCAGAACCCATGGTTCGCTTTATGGGAGCAGCCGATGCAAAAACTTTAGAAGGTGGAACAATATACTTAAAAATCCAGATGGTAGGCTTTTTGTTCATGGCATTGACAAGTACTATAACTGCTACTCTACGTGGAATAGGTAATTCTAGAACAGCCATGATATATAACTTAATAGCAAATGTTATAAACGTAATATTCAATTATCTGCTTATTTTTGGACATTGGGGATTTCCAAAGCTAGGAGTCGCCGGCGCTTCATTAGCCACTATTATCGGTCAATTTGTAGCTTTCATATTGGCAATGATGGCTGTACTACGTGGGGATCAATATCTACACCTCCAGATAAAGGAATGTTTAAAACCCAATTGGAAATACTTAAAAAGCATCTTTAATATAGGTATTCCTGCGATGATAGAACAACTAGTTATGCGAACCGGCATAATAATTTATTCAAAGACTGTTGCTTCCCTTGGAACTGTAGCATTCGCCACCCATCAAATATGTATGAATATTCAGGCTATGTCATTTATGAATGGACAAGCCTTCGGCGTGTCTGCCACCTCCCTCATGGGACAAAGTCTAGGAAAGAAACGACCTGACATGGCACAAGCTTATAGTAGTCGTACAAGATACTTAGGCATGATAATTTCCCTTATTCTCGGAGTTGTATTTTTCTTCTTTGGCAGACCTATTGTATCACTATATACTGATGATCCATCTGTCATCAATCAAGGAGCTAAAATCCTCAAATTAGTAGCACTCATTCAGCCGTTTCAATCTACTCAATTTATATTGTCCGGTGCTCTAAGAGGTGCAGGGGATACAAAAGCTACAGCAATTATTACATTTATAACTATTTTACTGTTAAGACCAGGACTTGCACTGCTTTGTATTAATGTGTTACATCTTGGATTAGAGGGTGCTTGGTTAGCATTGGCTGCAGATCAAATAGTGAGATCAACGCTAATTGTAATTCGCTATCGATCGGGTAAATGGAAAAATATAAAGGTTTGATATTATATCTTAAAATATTTTTATTCAATACAACCTAATTAATAATTGGTAATCAGAAGCTCCTCTACCTCTCCCCTCCCCCTTCCATCGGAATTAATTGTCCTTTTTGCCCTTACCCTTTTTATATTAAAATCTTGATAGAGATTTTCAAAGAAGTCGTCATTTGGGTCAAAAACCTTAGGATCTGAGTTACTGAGCATTATCCTAGCTCCCTTTGCATCCGCTACTCTATAAAATTTCGATAATTCTATCTGAGATTCATCATTAAAACCACTTTTATCATAGGAGTTAAAACCTCCCATTGTTACTGGCCTATATGGAGGGTCACAATATATAAAGGAATTGTCATCTATATAGTCTTTTAGTTCACAAAAATGTGTATTCATTATTTTTACTTTAAAATCGCCTGTTTCATCTTTAATATTCAATAAACTACTCAATTCAATCAGCTGTTCTTCATCTATAAAATTAGGATTTTTATATCTCCCAAAAGGTACATTGAATTTTCCCTCCGAATTTTCCCTGTAAAGTCCATTAAAACACGTCTTATTAAGAAAAACCATATAGACAGCTTGAGTAACCTCATCACACTCTCCATTAAAGGCCTCCCTTATGGTATAAAACTGCTTTTCCCTGTGGAATTCATCAGCTTCAATATATTTAATCTTAAGACTATTTATGCCATCTATAAGTTCCGCCGGCGCATCCCTTATCACCTTATAAAGATTAATTAATTTACTATTTATATCATTGATTATATAACGATCAAACATTCTATTTTCAATAAAATGCAAAAATAAGGCTCCCGCACCTACAAACGGTTCTATATAGGTAGTGCAGATATCAATATCATAGGGCAAGTTTTTTTCTATTTCATCAATAAGTTGAGATTTGCCTCCAGCCCATTTCAAAAATGGTTTTA
>DGES01000100.1:0-8876 GCA_002386065.1 Firmicutes bacterium UBA3920 | reverse complement strand
CCTACTGAAAGCCTAATCATACCACTATCAATTCCAGCTGCAACAAGTTGCTCATCTGTAAGCTGCCTATGAGTTGATGAAGCAGGATGCAGAACACAAGTACGTATATCTGCTACATGTACAACATTAGAAATAAGCTTAAGACTATCTATGAACTTTACTGCATTATCTCTACCACCCTTTATTATAAAAGAGATAACACCACTTGTTCCCAAAGGTAGATATTTCTTTGCAAGCTCATGATATTCGTTTGACTCAAGTCCAGGATAGTTAACCGACAAAATTTTATCCGACTTTTCTAAAAACTGTGCAACCTTCAAAGCATTTTCACAGTGTTGTTTCATTCTAATTGGCAATGTCTCAAGTCCAAGGTTTAATAAAAATGCCGAGTGAGCTGCTGGATAGCATCCAAAATCGCGCATTAACTGCATTCTTGCCTTAATTATATAAGCCATCTCTCCAAATTCACGGGTATATACTACGCCATGATAGCTCTCATCGGGTTCGGTGAACTCAGGGAATTTATCATTTGCTGTCCAATCAAAATTACCACTATCAACTATCACTCCACCAACTTGCACGGCATGTCCATCCATATATTTAGTAGTAGAATGTATAACAATATCTGCTCCAAATTCCATTGGACGACAAAGAATCGGTGTTGCAAATGTATTGTCAACAATAAGGGGTACACCATTTCTATGGGCAATATTGGCAAACTTTTCAATATCAAATACAGTAAGTGCAGGATTTGCAAGGGTCTCCCCAAAGATAGCCTTTGTATTAGGCTTAAATGCTTTTTGGATTTCTTCTTCAGAAGCATTTGGATCAACCCATATACATTCAATCCCTAATTTTTTGAGTGTTACTGAAAATAGATTTACCGTACCACCATATATAGTGGAAACCGATATAAAGCTATCCCCTGCAGAACATATATTGAGAATTGAAATCAAAGTGGCTGCCTGTCCGCTACTGGTTAACATTGCTCCAACTCCGCCTTCAAGGGCTGCAATTTTCTCTTCAACTGCATTACAGGTTGGATTTGAAAAACGTGAATACATACATTCTGTCGGCATATCAAAAAGCTCGGCTATATGTTCTGTAGAATCAAACCAATAAGTAGTACTCTGTACAATTGGCACTACTTGCGGATCCCCATTCTGGGGCGTATAACCTGCATGTAAACATTTTGTCTCTATTTTTGCATTTTTATCAAGTTCTTTCACAATGATCCCTCCATTAGTTTATTTTTAATAAAAAAAAGATATAAAAAATTCTCCTCCTCTACTAAGTTTCAAGGACGAGAACTACTGTTTCGTGATACCACCTTAATTTATCTACATTTCACAATGCAGACCTCCTCAAGTACGGAATATATTAAATATTCGATACTCTGACGCTTTAATGGGCGTTCCCATCATATTCTATACATATATGTAGTCGATATGAGGCTTCAAGGCCACTTTCGATAATGCCTTCTATGCTTCTTCTCACCAACCGAAGTTCTCTGTAATATATCTCATTATCTACTTTCCTTTTCATTGCCTTTAAAGTATGAATTTCCAATATTATAATCTGTATTAAACCAATTGTCAAGGAGTCTAAACTAATAATAATGTATATAATTACCTTATTAGTTAAATATAAGCACATAACACATCAATACAGATAGTATACTATATAAGGAGCCTATTAAATAATATTCTGCAAATGTAGGTTCCTTTGAAATCTTCTCAAACCTTGCCACTGACTTAGCCGTAAACACCAATCCTATGGACCCAAATTGATTATAATATAAGAGAATACTCAGTAGTAATCTTTCTAAGATTCCAATCACTGCACCGGCGCCTTCTATTGTATCTTTTTCTTCCCCACATTCTTTAGGAGCATATTTGTTAAATAAAATTTTAAAATTTATATTAGTTGGTTTTACTACAATAATCAATAATAGTATCCACCTTAAAAATATATCTAAACTATTTAATCTAGAATTAAAACTTTTATCTATTAGTAATAATTTACTAATAGGTAATTCTCCAATTATGTATATAATCAAAATATGTGCAACTTGATAGATTAAATAGGTCCTTCTTTTACTCTCCTGTTCATCTATGCCAAGCATTCTAGTTTTAAATAAATCTTTTAATTTCATATCTATGATAATATGTATTATAAAATATATAATGATAAACCGATAGTATTCATAACTTATTAGACAGAAAATTATAGAACCGATAGCTAAATGTATAATATGTTCTTTTAATGTTATTTTATACTTTATATGATTTGATTCAACATCCATATATAGGTAATATTCTAATGTAAAATATAAAATATATAAAATAATAGTCCAAGTATTTATTTTAAAAACCTCCCATATTTTTTATACATCTAGCTAAGCTATTCTTACTTGATAAATATAGTTTTATTCCACTAGATTTTACTCGTCTTGACATGGCCGACCGAGATATATCTAATATTTCTGCCAACTTTTTTTGCTCAAATTTCTCATCATACATGTTGGCATCTATAAGATGATGTAAAATTGCCCTTTGGCTATCTGTCCATCTCTCTTTCATCCAATCTGTGTATGCCAATAGATTATTAATAACCTCATCACTTTTATCGCCACTTATAAAAGCTGTTTTGCTAGTTCCATAGTTATTGTTGTCATGAATAAATTCAATCGCTGCCCTTGCATTCCAATAAGCCGGACCATCTGCGCCTATACTATTTTCATAATTTATCTTAGTCTTTATAGCACCTAAGCCAATTCCATATCTAATTTCATAGGGATACATTTTATACGAGATAAAATCTAGCATTTCAAAAAGTTTTGAATTTGGTTTTATCAATACCTGAAACTCATCTCCTAATGTAATAGTCCACTTTGACACTATATACTCCTTATATTGTAGATTCGCTACATCTAATATCCCTTTTAGTTTTTCCTGAACCTCAAATCTATTTTCTATACTTTTAGAATTTATCAAATCACCAATAATAGCTATTAAATTCTGTTTCTCCATTAGATTAATCCTTCCTAAAAAATATTAGATATTATATCAAATATAATAATTAGTTGCATGTTTTTGCGCAAATATTAAAAATTGCATAAAAATGTGCAACTACATCATTTGCTAAAGGGCACCTTTTTTTATTTTGTATAAAACTATATTTATTTAGACTAAATTGGGTAATATATTATCCGATATATACAAGATTATAAGGTTATACAATTACAAATAAAAACTTATTAATATCTAGTTTAATTGATACTAGGCTAGATTGCAATAGTAATTATATTTGAGTGTGTGTCAAGTTTTTATTGGCACCTTTTTCTTCCAGAAAGTCAATCACTATAATAATTAAGAAAAACATCTTAAATTTTACCATTTAGCAAAGTTGTCAAGCCTAAAATACACTTGATTCCATAGTTCCCATATTCCTATATACAAGGCCTTCAGGAGGTTCAGGCAATGATATATCTACTGCTAAATCAGCATCATAAATGTTCGACTTTTTATGTCTATAGTATTGGCATAGATCTGTACCCTTACTTTAATGTAACATGAATTTAAATAATTCTTAATTGAAATGCAAAAAAATATACATCTTCCTATGTTAAAATGATAAATACCCTTTCTATATCATAATAGCAAAAAATGTTAATATGTAACTTGTAGAATAGGAGGGCTAATATGGGGAATTATTCATTAAATATAAGTAATAAAGGAAAAACGCTGAAGAAAACACTGATGTTTGTGATCATTGGATTTGTTTCTCTTTTGATATTGTCATACATATTGATATCCTTTTATTATAAAACCCACTTTTATATGAATACTGTTATCAATGGGGTCGACACCTCTAATATGACACTGGAAGAAACAAAAGATGTAATACAAGAACAGTTTAAAACCTACTCATTAACTTTGGAAGGTCGGAATGATCTGACCAGCCGAATATATGGGAAAGATTTTGATATGCATGCATTATTTGATGGGAATCTGGAGGACTTACTGTCATCTCAAAATAATTTTGCATGGCCGATTGCACTATTTAAAACCCATAAAATGCATATCGGAACCATACCAGAATATGATGAAGACTTACTAAAAGATTTAGTCTCAAATCTTCCATATTTCCAAGAAGAAAATATAGTGGAGCCTGTCAATGCCCATATATCCGAGTACAGCAAAGATAATGGATACGAAATAATTCCAGAAGTTCCCGGAGCTAAGGTAGATTTTGATATATTATTTGAAGCCATAAAAACAGCAATAATTAATTTGGATTCTATAATATCCTTAGAAGAGGTTGATTGTTATGAGAATCCTGAGGTCACTTCCCAATCTCCGGAGTTGATCCAAGCGGTGAAAGAATTAAATAAAATTGCAGGGGCTGAAATAACCTATGAATTTGGTGAAGATATTGAAATTTTGGATGGTAGCCAAATTAGCAAGTGGCTTTCTGTTACTGAAGATTATAATGTAACTTTGAATGAAAACAATGTAAAAGAGTATGTCGATTACATAGGAAGAACTTATAATTCCTTTGGAAAAACACGTACCTTTAAGACTTCTTATGGTACTGAAATAACGGTTAAAGGCGGTGATTATGGTTGGTGGCTGAACAGACCTTTGGAAGTATCTGAGCTAACAAAATTGATCCTTAACGGTGAAAAATTGAAGAGGGAACCAGCTTATTTCCAGACAGCTCAGCAGTATGGCGATGATGATATAGGGGATACATACGTAGAAGTGAATTTAACAGCTCAGCACTTATTCTTTTATAAAAAAGGCAAGCTGATTCTAGAAACGGATTTTGTATCTGGTAATCTTGCAAAGAACTATGGAACACCTTTGGGAGTTTATCCGATTCAATATAAAGAAAGGGATGCTACCTTAATTGGAGAAAATTACTCTACCCCTGTTAAATACTGGATGCCCTTTAATGGAAATATTGGTTTTCATGATGCTCCATGGCGTAACAAATTTGGTAAAGATATATATAAAACGAAAGGTTCTCATGGGTGCATCAATATGCCCCCGAATGCCGCAAAAGTTATGTTTGAAAATATACAACGAGGTGTAGCAGTTATAGTATATGAACTGCCCGGTACGTAAGGGAGCTTAACCTCTCTAACTTGTCTTCCTATCTCTATGTCCAAAAATAAGTAAAACTACTTATCTATCAAGTTATTCGTTCCAAAACACCGCTCTACAATCTAGGCAAAGTAAATTAAAATATACAAAAAGAGGATAATATCCTGTCACCCTCTTTTTGTAATATACCCATTAGCAGCCCCTGCTTATTCTTCGCCTAGAATTATATGTTCATGTAAAAAAAATCATAGATTCTTATGCCTTTGCGATAAAAGGAATTCCGCGCTACTAATGTCGTTTTTAGAAAGCTTAAACCATTCTCCGACTATCTCGATCTTGTTCATATATTATCATCCCATCTCTAGCAACTGTCCTTTCAATGATAGGAAAAAGCTTACATCTATGAAAGTCACTAGACTCACTTACTAAAATGCTTGGGAATGTCATAAGAATATTATGTTTAAAGAGTATATACCAATAATACATAAAATGCTATGATATCAATTCAAATTCCAGTATCACTTCATATCACAGCTCTAACGTTTCCACTATTTTCCCGTTGGATAATCTGATTTCTTCATCTATGAGTTCTTCTTTATTGTCTATAATCCCATGTGCAGCAATTACTATAAGCTTATTTTTTTCTTTCTCTCTTTTCAATAAATCTAATACACGTATATAGTTTTCATCATCAAGAGCATTAAATGGCTCATCCAATAACAGTACTTGTGGATCTTCCATAAGTGCCTGCGCAATTGCAAGTCTCTGTTTCATACCCAAAGAAAAAGTTTTTACCTTATCCTTTCTTTTATCAAACAAATTTACATCCTTAAGTGTTTCCGTAATCTCTTCAATCCCTATTTTCTTATTAATATCTGCTAAATATTTTAAATTGTACAACGCTGACTCCCTATCAATAAATGACGGTTTCTCAATTATTACTCCATAACTTATATTATTAGAGACTTTTACTTCTCCACTATTAGGGGTTAGAAGTCCACACAGCAATCTAAGAAGCATAGTTTTCCCACTACCGTTGTGCCCGGTCACCAAATATATTTTTCCTTCTTTAAATTTATAGTTTATATCCGATAATACTTCTTTACCTTTAATATTTTTATTTACATTAATTAATTCTATCATCTATGATACCCTCCCTTACTCTTATTTGCAGTATCAACTATTTAAATTAAATCCCTAGAAAATTTTGGTTCTGACTTCCAGAGAGATATAATAAAGATTATAATGAATAAGAACTTGATGAAAATAATATAGAAATTAGATTCCCATAGAGTTTTAGGAACAAAAACTAATACACCAAGTATTGGAATAGCGATATAAGCCATACTAGAGGCAAAATTAAGAACTATCAATAGAAAAATTACCAAATTCTGCTTGTAGCCATAAAAAGTAAGTAATAGATGTATTAATGCATACAGTAATAAAGTTAACAGTAAACTAATCTCCATAGCTGCTAATAAAAACAAATTATCAAATTCTGTTATTATTAAGTCAACAAAAAATTTGGGAATCACTATTAAAATAGAAGCTTTTAAAATTGATATAAAGTAAAATCTAATTTGCTTTTTTCCCTTCAAACGAATCCTTATATAGACTTCCATGCTTTTTAGTTGTTCTACTAAACTTGATAAAAAAATTATTGCAATAGAATTTACTATCCCTCCCATAATCAAATACATAGTCATATTACGTTCATATAAGAAACTAAAAAAACTGTTCCCTTCAAAAATCGAAAGGATCTTATAATCAGAAAACAGAATCTCAACAACAAAAATATAATAAAAAAGTAAAAAAATGAAATAAAGTAAAAATAATTTTCTATCCCTCATAGTACCAATCTTTCCTTTTTATTTGATAGATAAACTATAATGATATTAGTAACTATTATCTCTAATCCTATATATATGTAAAATAAAACATCAGGTTGAAAATCTAATACAGAAAAATTGAGAGAGCCAAGAATAAGTACCAGTAACATTCGATATAATACTACAGCACTTAAACTAACAATATGCTTAAATGTAATAAAATACGTTAATGTATATAGAGAATATACACTGTAAACATATGTTAAAATAATTACTAATGTAAAAAATAGTGCCTGCAAATCAATAGCAATATTACCAATTGGTAGTGTAATCAATTGTACAGCAATTGCATTTAAAGCTACAAATATAGCTATGAAAATTCCTTTCATAAAAATTGAAGTAAAGATTGTTTCGTTGTTATTGGCCCGAATAAATCTATATATATTATCATATCTATGTTCAAAACCCATCAGTAAAACTATAGTAAATATACTCATATTAAATGATAACCTTTGACTGCCTAAGAATACTTCTTGACAAATCTCCATATGAGAGAAATCCGTTAAATTGTAGTTTATAATTGATTGAATATTATGAATGGATACTAAATAGAAAATAACAATAAATAAAAATACCCAAGTTATTTTAGCTCTTGAATAAATCATAGTATATAATCCTTACCATATGTATTTATATTCATC
The DNA here is from genome assembly GCA_002386065.1 of Firmicutes bacterium UBA3920. Classification (GTDB taxonomy): domain Bacteria; phylum Bacillota; class Clostridia; order Caldicoprobacterales; family Xylanivirgaceae; genus UBA3920. The sequence goes on along the minus strand of DGES01000100.1, from coordinate 1,235 downwards.
CTATATAATACCATATTGATTACTGATAAAGTGACTATAAATACAATACTATTAAAAAACGTACCCGTTGTTTCTCTAGTTAAATATTCCTCGACAATAACATGAATCTGAACATCTAAAATGAATACAGTAAATATATTCGCTAATAGATTATTTATATTACCTATTGTAGAACCAAGTATCAATGTAATAAAGTAGTATAATAAGGGGAACATCTGAACAATATATTTATTTTTTATAAAAACAATAATGAGCGAACTCAGTATCGTTATCAATGTTATTATAATTGATAGATTAAGTACTTGAATGGCTGTAATTCCAATATATGACAATAATGATTCTCCTTGTATCATTAGACCGTAATTCGTTGAAATCCCACCCTCTAGACCTAAATCACCATATAAAAAATAACTCAGTAAAAATAGCCCAGTAAAAAAAGTAAACAAATAAGCAAAGTTAAAGATAATTTGAGCAACTATATTATCTCTAAGATATTTTTTAAAACTAATTCTTGAAATAATTAGATTACCATTTCCATCAGATAAATCATTAACTATTACTGAACCTATAAACAAACAAACTACTAGAGAAAATAACAAACAAAAAATGAGTATGGTATCACTAGAAAATATAAAATCAAAGAAATAAGATAACCCATTATAGCCACTAATCATACTCTCGAGACTTTCTAGATTTACATCACTAACACCAGACTCATACACATCAATCCAATTATTATAATTCACATTTGTAAAGTAATAACTAATAGCAACGGGAATCAATAATAGAAAGGTTAATATTAATAGTATTTTAAAATTTATTTTCCTTCTTATATGCAGTAAAACCATAACTTTCCTCCTTACATACATTTATTAAAGCTTTATTAATACATTCGTTTCCAGAGCCCACTTGAGTACCTACTGTCCCACGTAATTCATTGGATCTACTTGCTCCATTAGAGTTTACAAGTTTTATATGAGGATTTGACCACATAGTTTTATTAGTCACATTCAAATCCCAAGACTGACTGGTTATCTCTTTTGTAGATACAATTCCTGAATATCGTCCAAATCCTTGCCCCGAACTAACTGAAGCAGTCACTGTGCTACTCCATCCTGCATATGCAAAAGAAGAAAATACTAGCTTTTGTTTTTCAAGATATAGAAATACTATATTGGACAAAACCTTATATTATCCGAGCAAAAGTATAAAGCCTGTCTCTTATCCACATCTGC
>DGES01000056.1:15388-15537 GCA_002386065.1 Firmicutes bacterium UBA3920 | reverse complement strand
AGATTTAAAGATAATTGGAATTCTTTAAGTGATTATCGTATTCCTGAATGGTACAGGAAGGCTAAGTTTGGTATCTTTATTCATTGGGGTATTTATTCTGTGCCTGCGTTTGGAAACGAGTGGTATTCTAGAAATATGTATATTCAAGG
>DGES01000056.1:14941-15079 GCA_002386065.1 Firmicutes bacterium UBA3920 | reverse complement strand
AAAAATTTGATCCAGATGAATGGGCAGATATTTTTGCACAAGCAGGTGCGCGTTATGTTATTCCTGTAGCAGAGCATCATGATGGTTTTCAAATGTATAAAAGTCATCTATCACATTTTAATGCTTATGAAATGGGGC
>DGES01000056.1:1594-14671 GCA_002386065.1 Firmicutes bacterium UBA3920 | reverse complement strand
ATGGGAAAGAATTTGATAGTGATATTAAAGAACCATTATCACGTGGAGATTTTTATTGGCCGGCTATGCCAGAACCGGATCATCATGATTTATTTAGTACGCCGGCGCCTTCACAAGAATTCTTAGAAGATTGGCTGCTTAGAACTTGTGAAATTGTAGATAGATACCGTCCCAGAGTAATCTATTTTGATTGGTGGATTCAACACAGTGCAGTCAAGCCTTATTTGAAAAAATTTGCTGCCTATTATTACAACAGGGCAGAAGAATGGGGGCAGGAAGTAGTAATTAATTATAAGCACGATGCCTTTATGTTCGGATGTGCGGTTGTGGATATAGAACGGGGTAAATTTGCTGATGCAAAGCCATATTTCTGGCAAACTGACACCTCAGTTGCAAGAAACTCTTGGTGTTATACTCCAGATAATGATTATAAAACTGCAAATGAGCTAATTTGTGATCTAGTAGATATTGTAAGCAAAAATGGTTGCATGTTATTGAATATTGGTCCTAAGGCCGATGGAACCATTCCCGAACAAGATAAATCAATTTTACTTGAGATTGGGCAGTGGTTGAAGGTAAATGGAGAGGCCATTTATGATACATCTATATGGCGTGTATCAGGTGAAGGTCCAACTGAAATTCAGGAAGGACAGTTTACAGATGGCAATACGCAAGAATATACGTCTAAAGATATTCGTTTTACTATAAAAGGCTCTTATATATATGCAACAGTTTTGAAATATCCAGAGGATGGCATTGTAAAGATTCATGCACTTGCAAATAAAGACGCATCTTCTCTTCCTTATTTCCATGGTATTATTAGAGATATTTCTATACTTGGTTTTAACGAAGTTCCAGTATGGAAAAGAAAAGATGATGCATTAGTTATAGAAACAAAAAAAGTAAAAAGTGATAAGCCTGTTGTATTTAAAATTTTAATTGACTAAGAGTGATTTTAATTAAAATTTCTGCTAGTGTTTTTATGTATAGTAAGATTATGTGAATGAGTATATATGGAATTAAATTATATACTCATTCATGATATAATAAATATAATCTTAGAGAGGTGATTTTTTATAATTTCCATGGGAGTGGATCAGAATTGAAGAATGTAAATACGACTGAATCTAGATCTAAATTTGGTTTTAATGAAATAAGACAGAAATTTCATGACTTTTATAGGAATACAAAAATTCGTAATAAGCTTTTAATCATTCAAATTTTAATAGTTTGTATTATTTGTTTGGCAAGCTTAGTATTATTGTATTTTTTAGTAGGAAAATACAATAATACTTTATATGAGCAATCTGCACAACTCTTGAATATCTCAGCTTCTGGGATTGAAAATGACTTAAAGAAGATAGAAGATCTTTCATTCAAAGTAATATCTGATCCAATTATACAAGAATATGCATTAGCTATTAATGGGAACAAAAACAATTATGAACGTTTTAAACGATTACGTCTCTTGTTGGAAAGGGCTATTAGTATTGCTGGTAATGAAAAATATGTGAGCAGTATTATTTTTATAGATGAGGAGGGAGATGAAATAATTGGTGGTAGATATCCCCGTAGCCTTGATCTAAAAGACAAGGATACAATTTTAGATATAGCAACTTCAAGAAATGGTCAATTTGCTATTACGGCTCCACATCTAGAAGAAGGTTTTCTTATTAGTGCGCGTACTATGAGAAGTATAAAAAATTTTAGTTTACAACCTCTTGGTACCTTTGTGATACGCATTGATTTTAATCAGTTAATTCGTGATAATTTATCGATGGCATCTAAATATGATTTCAATCTCATAGTAAAATTGGATGATATAGTGATTTATTCAAATTCTGATGTAACTGAATATAAATTAAATACACTTAAATTTGATAAGAAGTCAGGATATGATTTTATGGATATAGATGATGATAAATATTTTATTACATATAGTACTTCGAAGTATAGTGGATTTGTATATATAAATGCCATATTATACGAAGATATTTTTCAAATGCTTATAACTGCAAAAAACAGTGTGTTAATTGCTTTCTTTATTTTGGTAGCGTTTGTGACAATTATAAGCTTTAAGTTAGCTGAAAATCTTACAAAACCCATAGAAGAACTCTCAAGAAAAATGAGATTGGTTGAAAATGGGGCATTTGAATTAATCAGCAGTGACATACCAGTTAAGCAGCCTATGGATGAGATTGGGCAACTGGATAGAAATTTCCATATTATGATAGACAAGATAAATACTCTAATCAAAGAAGATCATGAAAAACAGCTGGCCATTAAAGATGCACAGTATAAAGCTTTACAGGCTCAAATTAATCCCCATTTTTTATATAATACACTTGAATCTATAAATTGGATGGCAAAAATGAATGGACAGCAGGAAATTTCTATTATGGTGGAATCACTTGGTTATCTTTTACGTAGTTCTATAAGCAAAAAAGAACATATTATATCAGTAGATGAAGAAATTAAAATTTTATACAGTTATATTACCATTCAAAAAATGCGCTATGAAGATCGTTTAGATTTTGAAATTGATATTGATGAAAAGTACTATTCATACTATATACCTAAGTTATCATTTCAACCTATTGTAGAAAATGCAATAAATCATGGTTTGGAAAATATGCTTGAAACATGTAAAATTAAGTTGAGTGCATATACTGATCTAAAAGGAGTGAATTTTTGCATTGAAGATAATGGACCTGGTATTGATGAAGATTTATTGAAAAAATTAAAAAAAGGTGAAGTGAAAACTAAAGGTACGGGAATAGGCTTAAAAAATATTGATCAAAGAATAAAAATGGCATTTGGAGAACAGTACGGTATAGCTATAGAAAGCAAGGTTGGCCTGGGTACAACGGTGATTATTTGTATACCGCAAAAGGAGTGCGATAATGATGTATAAGGTTTTGTTAGTAGACGATGAGCGGATTATAAGGGAAGGCATAGCTAGAGTTATTAACTGGGAGGGATATGGCTTTTCATTTGTAGGAGCTGCAAAAAACGCCATGGAGGCCTATGAAATGATTGTTAAATATGAACCACAGATAGTAATTACAGATATAAAAATGCCTATGATAAGTGGATTGGAATTGATTAAAAAAGTAAAACAAAAATATGAGGAGATAATTTTTATTGTACTTTCTGGATATGGCGAATTTGAATTAGCCAGTGAAGCTATGCGCTATGGAGTTAAATATTATCTTTTAAAGCCTTGTAATGAAAACGAGATTATTGCAGCATTAAATAGTGCCAAAAAAGAAATAGCTCAGAGAGAAAAAACGCAGAATTTCATATCAAAAAACATTAAAGATCTAAATAAGGTTCTTCCACTGGTTAAAGAACAATTTTTCAGGGATTTTGTAATGAATAGGACCTATACACGACAGGAATTAGATTACTATTGTAATTTGTTAAAGATAAATAATGAAAAATATATGCGTATGATTATATTTGAAATACATAAATTTGATGATTTAGAAATTATATATATATTGCTCAATATAATTGAAGATATTTTTAGAAAAGATAGAGTATATTTTAAAACTATTATTAAAAATCAAATTTTGATATTATCAGAATATGTTGATGAGGAACAACTAATGGATTTGATCGACGAAGCAAAAAAAGTTTTTGCAGATTACAGTGATGTAGATGTGACAGTAACATATAGCGAAGAAATAGAAAAATTTGAAGATATCCCTATGGTTTTTGAGGAATTACAAGAATTTCTTAAGTATTCATTTTATTTAGGAACAGGAAGTATTATAACTAAAAGAGATATTGAAAGTTATGCAAATGTGAAATACGATAAATTATTGGTATTTGATTATGATAGGGTGACTATAGCTGTAAAGAGTGGAAATACTGATGAAGTTCAGGTAGAGATAGAGAACTTTTTTGAACAGTTAAATAAAAATAAATATTCTTTTAGTTTAATTAAAATATATTGCATTGAGTTATATATGGCAGTTATAAGAGGTTGTAATAGTGAAAATATAGGGGAGTATATTAAACGTACGATGGAACTTCAGGCTATTGATATTATAGATGATATGTATAAATTCATTACAGATATTGCTCAGATGATTGCCAATGAAAATCAGAATAGTATGCTAAAAAGGCATAATGCAATAGTAGATAAAATTATTGAATATGTAAAAAACAATATAGATGATGAAAATCTTTCTTTAAAATGGATAGCAAATAATGTAGTTTATATGAATGAAGTATATTTAAGTAAGTTATTTTCCGAAGAAACGGGGGAAAAATTTTCCCATTATTTAAATAGGGTTCGGATGGAGAAGGCTATGAAACTACTAGAAGATCCTGAATATGATAAAGTCTACGAAGTAGCAGAACAGGTTGGTTGGGGGAATAATCCACAATATTTTAGCCAAGTTTTTAAGAAATATACAGGGTATACACCTACAGAATATAGAGAAAAATTTTTACACAATCATGTAATTTAGCATGTATAGTTATTAGAGGTTATGTTAGATAATTTTGTAAATAATTAACCTATTAAATGATATATCGTATTTTGCGGTATAAAAACTGGAGGTATTATATTTCGTACCTCCAGTTTTTTTATAAGAATTGTTGCTTTTTTGAACAAATTGCACAGTTTTTTAAATTGTTTTATAGGAGAATAGTTAATATACTTTAGATAGAAACAAATTACTGCTATTATTCTAGTCAGTTAAATATCATTCCATTCAAAAATATTTTTTGATTTTCATAACTCTAAGATGCACTATATTTTGAAACAATATGACTTGTAAATTGAAATGGAATAAAGCAGAAATATAAAAAAGGAGTTGAAAACATGAAGAAATCGAGTATTTTTGGGAGGACAGGTATTTTATTGTTGGTGTTGGTTCTCATGATTTCTTTAATTTTTACGGGTTGTGGTAAAGAATCAGATGATGGAGAACAGACAGATATAGAAAAGACAGAAAAAGAAGACGAAAAAGGTGGTGAAGTTACTGATACTCCATCTGAAGAAGTAACACTCAGAGTTGTATGGTGGGGTTCTCAAGAGAGAGCTGATATTACAACAGAAGCGCTTGATTTATTTACTGAAAAAAATCCACATATTACTTTTGAAACAGAATTTGCTGCATGGGATGATTATTGGGATAAGATGGCAACTTATGCTGCTGCTAATAGTCTTCCAGATATTTTTCAACATGATTATGCAAAGATCAGTCAATATCTAGAAAACGATCTACTTGCTGATTTGACTCCATATGTTGAATCAGGCCAACTAGATTTATCTGATGTAGATGAAAATGCTATTTCAGGTGGAAAATTTGATGGTAAACTTTATGCACTTTCCTTGGGTACTAATTCTTTTGGAACTTTGGTTGATCCAGCAATTATTGAAGAAGCAGGATTATCAATGCCAGAAGATGATTGGACATGGGAAGATTATGTAGATATGGGTAAAACCATATATGAAAAGACAGGAAAACTTAGTGAAATTCCTTTAGCTGCTGATCCTAAATTTATGGTAGAATACTTTGCTCGTTCAGTTGGTAAATCTATGTACAGTGAAGATGGAAAATCCTTAGGATTTGATGATCCGAGTATTATAGAGGATTTCTTTGAGTTAGAACTTGAGATGATTAAAGCTGGTATAACAACTTCACCTGAAGAATTACTAATAGAAAAACCGATAGAGGAAAGTGATTTTGTACTTGGAGAGGATTGGGGTGGTCCATATTGGACTAACTTTGCTGTAGTTATAGCAGATGCAGCTCAAAGACCTTTAGAGTTGATTAGTATGCCTCTATATTCTAAAGGAAATAGTCCAGGTTTATATCTAAAACCTTCTATGTTTTTCTGTATACCTGAAACATCGGAATATAAAGATGAAGCAGTACAGGTATTAGATTTCTGGACAAATGATATTGATGCGAATAAGATATTGAAAGCAGATCGTGGAGTTCCGATTTCCAGTAAGGTTAGAGAGGCCTTAGCGGATGGAGTAAGTGAAAGCGTAAAGATGACCTTTGATTATATAGATGAATTAGCCGATTCTTCCAATGTAGGTCCTATTGATCCTCCGGAGCCTCCTGCTGGTGGTGAAGTAACTGCATTAATTAAAGAAGTCAATGAAGAGATTTTATTTGAAAGAATTACACCTGAAGAAGGAGCAGAAAAGATCATTACAAGGGCGAATGAGATTTTATCAAAGCAATAGTAATGAAAGGCAGGCCCCCCTTTTATATAAAAGGGTCGGCTTGTCATCCATTACACTTAAATATATAAAAGGGGGGCGAATAAAATTATGAAAAAAATATTTCAAAAAACTAAAAACAATCACAAAATAAAGCCATCGATTCCATTGCAAGATAATGAAAATGTCGTAGGGTACACATTTATTGCCCCATGGCTTATAGGTTTTTTTATATTTACAGTATATCCGATTTTATATTCATTTTATCTTTCATTTACTGATTATAATATTCTTTCTTCTCCAAAATTTATTGGATTAGAAAACTATAAAGAGATGTTTGTAAGTGATCCCTTATACTGGAAATCTGTTAAAGCTACTTTTTATTATGTTTTTACTGCAGTTCCATTGAGACTAATTTTTGCTCTTATTGTAGCATTATTACTTTGTCGAGAAACAAAGGGAATAGGAATTTATAGATCTGCACTATACATTCCATCATTAATTGGTGGTAGTGTAGCAGTTGCAGTAATGTGGCGAAGGATATTTGAAGCAGAGGGTATTTTAAATTCGACATTAGCTTTGTTTGGAATTGAGTCGAACATAGCTTGGCTTGGCCATCCTACTTATACAATATGGACTATTATAATTTTAGGTGCATGGCAATTTGGTTCTCCGATGCTCATATTTCTTTCAGGATTAAAACAGATTCCAAATACTTACTATGAGTCTGCAGTAATAGATGGTGCTGGATGGTTTAAGCGCTTTTTTCACATTACATTACCTCTTCTTACTCCAATAATATTTTTTAATCTTGTTATGCAGCTTATAAGTGGTTTTATGATTTTTACACAAGGTTTAATTATTACTGGAGGCGGACCTTTAAATACTACATTGTTTTATGCATTATATCTATATAGAAATGCCTTCCAATTTGGCAAAATGGGTTATGGTTGTGCTATGGCGTGGGTTATGTTAGTTGTAATTGGATTATTTACACTAGTATTATTCAAAACATCCAAATATTGGGTACATTATGAGGCAGAGGAGGGTTAAAATGAAAGAGAAAATCAAATTTAGTAATATAATTTACCACATAATTATGATCTTATTTTGTTTTTTAATGCTTTACCCTGTTCTTTGGATGTTTTTTAGTTCGTTTAAACCAAATGAAGATATATTTGCAACAGCTCATAAGCTTATTCCAGATAAATGGACAATTGAGAATTATATAAGTGGTTGGAAAGGTTTTGGAGGGGTATCCTTTGATGTCTTTTTTAAAAATTCGTTTTTATATTCTGGCATTGGGACAATAGGTACAGTCGTATCTTCTGTTTTGGTAGCTTATGGATTTGCAAGAGTAAAGTTTAAAGGTAGAGATTTTTGGTTTACTTGTATGATACTAACAATGATGTTACCAGTACAGGTGGTTATGATTCCACAGTTTATTATGTTTCACAAATTAGACTGGGTTAATTCGTTTAAGCCTCTTATAGTACCAACATTTACTGCTGGACCGTTTTTTGTATTTTTAATTATGCAATTTATAAGGGGAATACCTATTGAATTAGATGAAGCTGCGAAAATAGATGGTTGTAGTAAATATGGTATATTTTTTAGAGTAATTTTACCTTTAGTAACACCTGCTATAGTAACAACGACAATTTTTTCGTTTTATTGGAAATGGGATGATTTTTTAGGTCCTCTATTATATTTAAGTAAACCAAGGCTTTATACTATGTCTATTGCTTTAAAGGTCTTTAATGATTCAACAACTACTACTAACTGGGGTGGGCTATTAGCTATGTCTACTCTTTCAATCATTCCAGCATTAGTAATATTTTTCATATTCCAAGATTATTTAGTTGAAGGTATTGCAACTACAGGGATTAAAGGTTAAAATTCATATTAGAATTTGATAGGGGTTAAGGTCAATAGCACAATTTGATCTTAACTCTTTTATGTTTGTCTGGCATTGACTAAAATAAAAGGTGAAAGTGTCTATGGTGAGGCTAACAAATTAGAGTGTGTAAAATGTGAGGTATAGCTTTAAAGATAATGGTATATTCCTGTGAATAGAAATCACATTGAATGTGAGGATTGCAAAAATAGGACCATATATTTGTAGAGAATGCTTGTCTAAACGTATTTTTATATCTACAATATTGATATAAATCAAGTATATATACAGCTATAAAACAGTATTTAATAAATGACTTTGTTTTGGTATTAATTAAAAACAGTTAAAACAATATATAGGATGTGATATGTAATGGAAGATATTAAATTATGGAAACATGGAGCTCCTGGTGCAATAGGAAATGGTATAGAAGACACGCCTAGTTTAAAACCTTTTACTCTTGAGGGTGATGAGGAGAAAGCAGCAATAATTATATGTCCAGGTGGAGGATATGTAGATAGGGCTTGGCATGAAGGTGAGCCTGTAGCAAAATGGCTAAATAGTATTGGTATAAATGCTTTTGTTCTTAATTATCGTGTTGCACCTTATAGACATCCTTATCCGTTTATGGATGCTTGCAGGGCTGTTAGCTATGTACGTTTTAATGCAGTCAAGTGGAATATAAATTCTAAAAAGATTGGTATATTGGGTTTTTCAGCTGGTGGACATTTGGCAGCTATGGTAGGCACACATTTTACAGATAGCTATGTTAAATCAAAAGATGAAATAGATAAGATAAGCTGTAGACCAGATTTGATGGTATTGGCATATCCAGTCATATCATTTGGCAAATATACCCACGAGGGTTCTAAGAACAATTTGTTGGGAGGGGAGGTAGATGATGAATCTATCCTTTATTTTTCAAACGAGCATAATGTTACAGATAGCACTCCTCCGACTTTTCTATGGCATACAGCGGATGATGAAAGTGTGCCTGTTCAAAATAGTATATTGTTTTCTGTAGCCCTTAAAGAAAAAGATATACCTTTTGAATTACATATATACGATTCGGGACCACATGGAATGGGACTTGCAGATGAAGATGTCCATGTAAGGAGTTGGACAAGGCTATGTGCTGAATGGCTAAAACGGCAAGGATTTTAAAAACATATTTAGCAATCAAAGTGTAGTATAAATATTAAATAGTAAATTTTTCGAAATATTAAATAGATTTTTGGTTTTATGAAGTTAAATAATGTTACAATAGGAGGATTTACATGTGTTGGAGCTCGATTTGCCATGGGGACAAATAGTTTTAGCATAGGCTTATTCCAAGTTAAATGGGAAAATAAATTGGAAAGATTCTATCGACTTATCATCTTACATAGGTACAGGATATAGAGAAAATATATTTCAGATGAGTGGGCTTACACCTTATAACAGAAAGAGATTTTTTACAGGAGATCCAATAAAAAAACTTTCGTGGCAGGTTCCACAAGGTAAGTGGCATATATACATCATTAGCCAAGTGGCGGTAAGGAACTTCAAGTATTTTGGGAAATATATAGATCCCTTGAATCCTAAAGCAATTGCTTATTATATAAAAACAACACATGAAAAATACAGGAAGCATTTAGGCCATGAATTTGGAAATTCTATAAAGGGAATTTTCACGGATGAAATAAGTCCTTTCCCTAATGATTTACCGTGGTCACCGCTTTTGCCTAATATATTTGACGAGTATAACGGTTATTCTTTAGTTGATAATTTGCCTGCGTTATTTGAGAAAATGGAAGATAATAGTGATAAAGTGCGTTATGATTATTGGAATACTGTGATAGATGCATTTATCAGGAGTTATGAAATTCAGATTAGAGATTGGTGTTATGATAATAATCTATTATATGTAGGCGAGAAACCAATATTACGAAGTAAACAGCTACAATATTTTCATATACCTGGTATAGATGCAGGGCATCAGAAGGTGGGTAAAGCACCTGATATCTGCAGTGAAAATTATAGAGCCAATGCTAAAATTGCAAGTTCAGCAGCCCATTTTTATAAAAAACCAGGAGCATTGTGTGAATGTTTTCATAGTATTGGTTGGGGAATGACATTACAAGATATGAAATGGATTATGGATTGGCTTGTCATACAGGGTGTTAACTGGTTTGTGCCACATGCATTTTTTTATACTACTGATAGTTTAAAGAAACATGATGCACCCCCATCATCTTTTTATCAAATGCCCTACTGGCCTCATGTCAATACACTATCAGAATATATTAAAAAGATAACTGATAGTATGAGGGCTGGAAGGCGTAAAGTAAATATTTTGATTTTAGACTCAAATACTAGTCAATGGACAGCAATGGGAGAAAAACAACATTTAAGAGAGAAATTAAAAAAAGATTTTTCTCTTCTCCAAAAGACATTAATGTACAATCATCTAGACTTTTATATAATTGATTCTGATTTATTGACAGGATGTGAAATAATAGATGGACATATTCAAATTGGGAATGAAAAATTTGAAGTTTTAATTTTACCTCCTTTACTAAATGTTGAAGATTCAGTAGTTAAGAAAATTAAAAAGTATATTAATAGTGGTGGAAAGATTATAGCAACTGGTTGCGTTCCAGTGGAAAAAATTGATATATTAGATAATATAGATTCTCTATTTAGTAATTGGTTTGGAATCAATGCAATGAAAACATATGAAAATTATCTTAAGGGAGACAGTTTAACGGATGATATAAATGTCGTTGATGGGAATAGGTTTTATGTAGCTGATATAAAGAAAGTTCCCCGCGTTGTTGAAAATTTAATAAAGAAAGATATTAAAATTGAAAAGACAGGAAAGCAAAATGAATGTATTTTAGGGGCGAGTTACGAAAATATTGGAAAGCGTCATTATTTTCTTATAAATACCTCAGGCTTACAATTTAAGGTAAAGATTACTTTAGATTGTAATGGTATGCAGTTGCCTGAGTTAAGTTATTTTGATTTTTATCTTAAAGATTATAGACCTATTGAAATTAATAGAAAAGGGGATATTATTTCTTTTTTTCTTGAATTTTATCCTTACCAATCCTATATGCTTATGTTGAGGGAAGGTAAAAAAGATAAAGCACAGCCAAGTAACAAAAAAATAAAACTAGATATAGGTGGTGATTGGAAGTTTTCTATAGACAGGATGAATTCGTTACGATTAGGTACATGGACATTGCAAGTAAATGAAATGAGTGAAGGTGTTTTAGTCCAGTGTAAACCTATTATTGATCAGATAGCTGATAGTTCTATATCATTACCTATAAAATTAAAAGATCATTTTGGATGTCCTAAAGAGATAGAATTCCCATCACTACAATGTAGATATAAAACGAATTTTGAATTAAAGCTCAATACTCCTATCTATTTAGTTATGGAACCTAATAGCATTGAAGGAAAATGGTATATTCTTGTGAATGGTAATCGTATTGAACCTGAGGATTTTGAAAATGTAGCTGTGTATCTTCCTAGTAATTTAGTAGTAGATATATCTTCATATTTATGTAGGGGTATCAACGAAATAGAGGTCTGTGTTGATACACATTATAAACATGATGGACTGGTTAATCCTCTATACATATGTGGAGAATTTGGTGTATTTAAAAATTCAGATATGTGGAGCATAGAATCACTTAATAATATAGGGCAGATAGGCAATTTAATAAATTCAGGATTACCATTTTATGCTGGCAATATACAATATATGAAGACAATAGATTTGTATATATCTACCAATGATATAAATATAGATATATACATTCAAGAGCCCTATTTTCAAGATGCTGTTGAATTATATATAAACGGACATAATGCTGGAGTTAGGGCGTGGACTCCTTACATGTGGCAGATTGACAAGACATGGTTAAAGCCTGGCAAAAACGAAATAAGTTTAAACGTATCGACTACGTTACTTGGTTTATTTGAAGGACAGTATTTTGATGTTAGAGAACATTGTTATAAAGATATTTAAATAATTACTATCAAAGAATATATTGCTCTTATCTAAATTAGTTTAAAAAGATTCGGTGATTAATATATGATATTATATAAGCATGTGAAAATATTAAAAAAGGGGAGAGTGTACGATGAAGATATGTATTATAGGCGGTAGTGGACATTATAGATATGCTTTAGAAGGCATGGAGATGGATCCTGATATGAGTTTAGTTGGGATTGCTCCAGGTTCAGAGGGGGAGTCTCTAGAAGGTCTAGAAGAGGCAGTGGCTAAACTCGATATGCATCCAAAAAGATATGATGATTATATCACTATGCTGGATAAAGAGAAACCTGATATAGCAGTTGTTAACCCTTATTTCTGCGATAATAGTAGGGTAGCAATTGATGTGATTGAGAGGGGAATACATGCATTCGTTGAAAAGCCCCTTGCTACTGACCTCGATGATTTAGAAAAATTGAAGTCGGTATATTCTAAGTCTAATGTCTATTTAGCTGCTATGTTTGGTATTCGCTATACAGCTCATTTTAAAACAGCATGGGAGGCAGTGAAACAGGGGCGTATTGGTAAAGTGCGTCTTATGACTGCACAGAAGTCATATAGATTAGGAAAACGCAGTGATTTTTATAAAAAGAGAAAGACATATGGTGGAACGATTCCATGGGTAGGAAGTCATGCTATTGACTGGTTGAGCTGGTTCAGTGGAGAGAAGTTTCAATCAGTTTACGCAGCGCACTCTTCGTTATATAACCGCGGGCATGGTGATTTAGAGGTATCAGCTCTATGCCTATTTAAATTTTCAAATGAGGTGATGGGTTCTGTAAATATAGATTATCTCCGTCCAGAGAATGCGCCTAGTCATGATGATGATAGGATACGAGTAGCTGGAACCCGAGGAGTAATAGAGGTATGTCAAAATAAGGTATGTTTGATAAATGATGAAGAGATGGGAATACAAGAATTAGATTTATTGCCGGAGGG
>DGES01000056.1:0-1390 GCA_002386065.1 Firmicutes bacterium UBA3920 | reverse complement strand
TTATAGAATTTTGAAATATAAAATCAGCATATTAATGAGGTGTATGAAAAATGAAAGATATAAAAAATATAGGTGCACACAATTGGTGCATACCAGATTGCTATTATCCAGAAAAAACTAGCGCCGGCTACTACGTTAGCCATGAGGCTGTATGTGTTTTAAACTTAGGTAAGGATGATGCGAATCTAGATATTACTCTGTACTTTGAGGATATGGAACCCATGTCAGGATTTAAAGCAGTATGTCCAGGTGAGCGGACAAATCACATTCGATTAGATCAAATAGAGAATGTCGAAGGAAAGAGGATACCTCGTGGAGTACCCTATGCAATCTTAATTACAAGTGACAGGCCTATAGTTGCACAATATAGCAGATTAGATACTACCCAGGCAGAGATGGGGCTTGCTACTACTATGGCCTACCCAGTAAATATATAACTCGAGATTATATGAAATGGGCAGGACTATATCCTAAATGGTTAAAATGCTAAAGGTTTTAAGGTTGTTAATGTATAATAATTAAAGAGGTCATATTTCATGGTGCTATGATATATGACCTCTTTAATTATATATTTTTACACGAAGTTCTCACAATGAGCTCCGGCTCATATACATATTGTGGTTTATAGTCACTCTTATCTAACATATCGAGCATAAACTTTGCCACTTGCTTTCCCATTTTCTTTTTAGGATGCCTTATAGTTGTCAGCTTTATATCTGAAGCAGTGGCAAGTGGAGAATCATCATATCCTACTACTGAAATATCATCTGGAATTTTTAGTCCACTATCTTTTATGGCATCTATCACCCTCATGGCAGCTTGATCATTATAGCAAACGATTGCAGTAGGTTTTGTAGTATTTAAAAGATACCGGGTAAACTGATAAGGGTAGTAGTCTAAATTTTCAGTAGTATAATTCCCAATTAATTCATCATCTGGTTGTATGCCAGCTTCTTGAAGAGCATTTATGTAGCCCTTTTGTCGCTTTACTCCCTGCAAGTCATCAGATTTAAATATTCCAGCGATCTTTCTATGGCCTAGCTGTATTAAATAGTTTGTAGCTAGATATCCTCCCTTTAGATCGTCCATTACTACAAAGGCTGGATTTAGATTGGGGTAAGTAGCATGGAACATTATATATCGAATACGTTTTTGATCCATCTTTTCAAAATATTCTAAATTAGGATTTCCCTCTGCACTCTTTGTCGGTTCAATTATCATGCCAGATACATTTTGTTCAATAAATTTTTTCAAAAATTCAGATTCCAGCTTTTTATTGTTATTAGTGCTGGCAAGGGAGAGGGTATAACCTTTGCTGCTTACTACTTCTTCTATTCCATTTATTATATGAGGGAATATATAGTCGGAAATATATGTGGTAACCACAGCG
>DGES01000022.1:2042-3250 GCA_002386065.1 Firmicutes bacterium UBA3920 | reverse complement strand
CTGAACAAGATCTACTGGATCATAAGGCAGAAAATATGCCACATTTAATGCAAGTCAACAATAAAATATACCAGTATGGATTTAAGCAAGAAAATGGTTTTGTCAAATTTATATACAAGGAGGTAAAGTAAATGGGAGAGATTTTATTACCTAGCGCCGAACAAATAGAGAGAATAATTGAATTAATGGGTGGAGACGAAGATGTATATGGAGTTGAATGGAATAAAGGAACTGGTGAAGTTATAAGGGTAGCAGGTGCTAAAAACCTAACACAAGAAGATTTTGATTATATTTATCCTTGGGTTGGTATGAGAAGATGCATTCTAAACGATAGTGGTGAAGTTGTAGCATATTTTGGCGACCCCAACTATATAGAGGATGGTTCAATAGGGCAGGTTATGGTGGAGATACCAAAGTTTTATTATAGAACATATAGAACTTCTAATGGTATAAGGTGGGAAATATCTCCTAATAACAAGAAAGGCTTTAAAGTTCATCCGGCTTTTATAGGAAATGAAGAATTAAATTATATATATTTCAGTGCGTATGAAGGTAGTATTTATGATGTCTCATCAGAAGAATATTTATTGGAAGATGAACAAATTGCAAATTTTAATGAGGATAAGCTCTCATCTATAATAAATGCTAAGCCATGTTCTGGAACTTCGCAAAGTTTAACTATTGTAAACGCAAGAAAGCTAGCTAATAATAGAGGGGAAGGTTGGGGGATGCAAGATTTTACTACTTCAAGTGCTATACAGTTATTATTTCTCATTGAATATGCTACTTTTAACACTCAATCAGCTATTGGTTTAGGTGTGGTAAATAAAAGCAGTGGAGAAGGAAATAATAGTGAGAAAACAGGTCAAACATCTCAATTAGGAAATAAATCTGGTATGGCAGATGGCATGAACGGGCTAGTATCAATTTCATATCGAGGTATAGAAAATTTCTGGGGCAATATCTGGAAATGGGTAGATGGATTAAATATAAAAGCAGATAATCTCCCATA
Organism: Firmicutes bacterium UBA3920; assembly: GCA_002386065.1. GTDB lineage: Bacteria > Bacillota > Clostridia > Caldicoprobacterales > Xylanivirgaceae > UBA3920. The sequence goes on along the minus strand of DGES01000022.1, from coordinate 2,238 downwards.
CTGGGCGACACATAATTACGAATCCAACAAATTTGATAGTCAATATGAATTTGCAGGGGGTAGGCTATCAAATCAAAATGGCTATGTGTCCGATATATTATTGAATAACCATTTTGATTTCGCCTTCTTGGCTACAGAAACGAAAGGAAGTAGTAATAGTGGTCTAGCCGACTACTACTATCAGTCTACAGGACAC
>DGES01000022.1:0-1863 GCA_002386065.1 Firmicutes bacterium UBA3920 | reverse complement strand
TCGGCGCCCGCTTGCTTTTTAAAAAAAGTCTCTAAATATATAGGCGAATAAGTTTATTTTTTAAAGTCACTCATTTCAGCAGGAATTGGAATAATGGCTTGAATGCAGGTAGTTTCAATTGGAATCTGAATAATTCCTCAGGTAATTCTAATCGTAATATCAGCACCCACTTACTTTGTGTAAATTATATAACTAATTTGTGTAAAACTTATTCGCCTTGGCACTTGCCAAAACACGCCACTGACATTAGAAAGCTGTGCTAGTAGGTAATTACTCGAATGCTCGGCTTCAAGACACAAAGCAACAGAGGTGATAACTATAAAAAGATATGGTTATATTTATGAAAAAATATATGATTATGATAATCTAAAATTAGCACATAGGCAAGCAAGAAAAGGCAAAAGTCATTATAAGGAAGTTAAAATGGTAAATGAAAATGAGGATTATTATTTAATCCAACTTCAGAATATGCTAATCTGGAAAACATATAAAACATCAAAATATAAAGTATTTATCAAAAATGATTCTGGCAAAGAGAGAGAAATTTATAAATTACCATATTTCCCAGACAGAATATGCCAGTGGGCAATTATGTTGCAAATAGAAGATATATTGCTAAAAACTTTTACTGATTTTAGTTGCGCATCAATCTCTGGCAAAGGAATACATTATGCTTTTAAACTATTAGACAAATATATGAAAGATGAAGAAGGTACTAAATATTGCCTTAAGATAGATATTAAAAAATTCTTTCCTAGTATAGACCAAGAGATTTTAAAGCAATTATTAAGAAAGAAATTTAAAGACAAAGATTTATTATGGTTATTAGATGAAATCATCGATAGTATAGAAGGAGATAAGGGAATACCAATCGGGAATTATACAAGTCAATACTTCGCAAATTATTATTTAACTTACTTTGACCATTGGCTGAAAGAAACTCTGGGATTAAAGTATGTAATAAGATATATGGACGATATAGTAATACTCGGAGATAACAAATCTGAACTACACGACATAAGAAAAGAAATACAAAAATATTTATGGGCTAATTTGTTATTAGAGATAAAAGATAATTATCAGGTGTTCCCTAGTAGAATAAGAGGTATAGATTTTGTAGGCTATAGGCACTTTGGAGACTATGTATTATTACGAAAATCTACAGCATCAAGACTCAAAAGAAAAATGAGAAATATATTGAAGAAGGTAGAATCGGGCAAGCCTATGAATTATTCAGATTGGTGTAGTGTAAATAGCTATAAAGGCTGGGTTATGTGGTGCAATGGATATAATTTAACTAAAAAATATATCGAGCCATTAATACCATATTGCGAAAAATTCTATAAGGAGGAGATTTTGGGTGAAAGTTCAAAGTTCAATATATCCTGAAAAGATATGGGTTAGAAAAATTGAATTAGGCGATGCTTATATTAAGTTAAGGAATAATATTGTAGAAAAAGAGGTAGAAAATGAAGGAGTCATTGATACAATATACGAATTTGATGAAGTTGAAGTTAAAATAGCAAATAGACCTAATTTGATACAATATATTGAAAATAATTTTAGTTCTTTATTTGAAAAAGGAATACAGGAAGAGGCACAGTTTAAACATCCCACAACAGAGGAACGTTTGGAAGCCCTTGAATTGGCTATATTAGAAATGATGTTAGGAGGTGCTAAATAGTGGCTCAATTCTTAGCAACTCAAATAAAACTTGGCAGAATTACAATTGATGATGTGCCAGAAAAGTATAGAAAAAAAGTAAAACAAATATTAGGTATTACAGATTAGGATGATTATATGTAACACTGCAGGGCGTATTTTTATGTAATTTAGGAGGTGCTATATGAACGATGAAGTAAT
>DGES01000104.1:6918-7336 GCA_002386065.1 Firmicutes bacterium UBA3920 | reverse complement strand
TATCTAATAAGGAATATATATCATTAAATTGGGTTGTAAAAGTGTTTATTTGTTCTTTGAGATTTTTTACTTCTTGTTCTATTTCTTCCAATTCATTTCCTATAGAGTATTGATGTGACTTAGATTTTGAATTTGTATCTTCCAAAACGAGATTTTCATAGCTTTGAAATAAGGGATAGATTTTCCCAAAACTTTTTTCATATTGTGAATAACCATCTTCTTTTATAGTAACATGATAAAAGGGTAATATATCATTTGCAATAACATCTTTTAGCTTATTGAAACTGTTACCCATATTTGTAGATATTATAGAAAATATCCTATCATCTATAGCCCATGCTACATATATGTTACCCTTTAAATATTTGATTATTGGTGATATAAAGGGTTTAGGTTGGGCATTTATTATAATACGTTC
>DGES01000104.1:3299-6633 GCA_002386065.1 Firmicutes bacterium UBA3920 | reverse complement strand
CTGTCAAATATAGAACGATATATAAGGGTATTGTTTTTTTTCTTATATGAGTAGTGAAGATATAAGCTATTTATATCATACCAATATGCGGATATTATATCTATATTATCTTCAGAGGGAAAAGATAGGATTTTACCTCCTTGCCAGTTAAATCCATTACCATAGTAGTGGTATAATGTTTCCATATTTTTATATAATGTGCTTTTTATGTAGTATAGTATATGAACATGTTCTAGTTCGGATAAAATATTGATAAATTCAATGTCTTGGAATCGAGAACGTATAGTGGTTATTATACTATATAGCCATTGTGATCCATTCCATTGATAATATATAAGTTGTTTTATAGATGTATAAGCCACTATATGAATTTGTTCATTAATATCTACAGTTGCACTAAAGTTTTTTATAATACATTTATCAAGAAGCATTGCATCAGACCATTTATTACTTTGCATTTTATTGTATACTAATCGGGAATGTTCATCTAGATAGATATGCCATATAACATCAGACGGAGTTTTTAACACATATTCTATGCCCATAATATACACCTCTTTTTATATTCTATTTATAGATATTATAGAGATAGAATTTTTAGCACAGATCATAGCACAAGATTAAAGGCTATAACATATTATGCAATAGACTATCATTAAAGAACTCGATGGTATCTAGATTAATATATGTAACAGCTTGGAAGGAGGTTATTCCATGTCATTTTATTCATATAAAAATGAAGGTAATGAGTGTTGTCCAGGAAACTTGTCTTTTGATGGGCTTAAGAAAATAACAGAGAAAGTATGTATACAGGTAAATAAGGTCTACGATTCATGTTTACAGCAGGAAACATTGGATAATGTCAAGATTACTATCGATGACATAACAGATAATGATACAGAATTTGTATTACCTTTGACATTTTTAAGTTGTCAAAGTATTTCAGTCAAAGGCAAATTAGTAGGGACAAAGATAGAGCGAATACCTGAACGCCCCAAATTTGCAAGGGTTAGAACAAATGTCAAAATACCTCTTAAAGTTTTCTTTGAAGATGCAAATGGCAAAAAAGGTTCTGGTTATTCATTAATTACAATCCCCAAAGATGTTGTAATGTTTGTGCCAGATGAGTCAGTAATACCATTTGAACTAGAGAGTGTGGTCAATGCAGTATGTGTATCTGGAACATTTATATCTAATGAAACAGTGACTTTTGATGTAGATATGTGTATTACAATAATCCTTAAAATTATCGCAAAAGTTGAACTTCTAATACCTGCATTTGGTTTTTGCGAAATACCTCCATGTGAGGAATTTGCTGAAAATGTATGTGATGAATTCTTTAGATTACCACTTTTCCCGCCTCAACTCAAGAAACCGCGGATTAAAGAAGAACCATTAGATCCAGTACAGTCAATAATTAGACCGACTAAAAAAGATTCATAAAATATGATTTTAACGAAACGGGCAGTCTTTTAGGCTACCCGTTTTATTAATGATGTTTATTTATTGGTAATGGTGTTTATATATATATGAAAAAACTATAAACGAAAAATTTAGTCTATCGTATAATAAATTACAGAAGCTGAAAACGAAAGTACATAACCATATGTAAAACTATGGAAAATAATCCTAAAATAAATAGTGCACTTACAGTCATTTTATGATATAATACATATTAAGCTTTAATATTAAGCCTTTATAGAGTTAGATCCCTTTTATTTAATTGTATTTTAAATCATATAAATTTGTTAATATCATTTTGTCTATTCAAAAAATAGATATATCTTATTGTTGTTCAAAAAAGTAGATACATCTGGTATAAAGCAAAATTCAATGTAAATAAAGTTACAATGAAGATTTAATTAAAGTTCTAAAGAATTCTAGTATCTTTCATACTAAATAGGAAGACGTTAGAACTGTTAATTGTACGTACTTACTATTTTTATTTTTTCTATACATCCGGTAATAAGTTTTGCACAAATTGTAGAAAGGGTGAGAGAATGGATAAACTAGTTTTGGGTGGAGCAATTGGAAATTGTGTTCATGTAGCAGGAGTATATGCATATATGCAATTAGCAGAAAGTGTAGGTTATAAGACTAAATTTTTGGGTGCAGCAGTACCTCCAAGAGAGTTAGTTGATGCGATAGAAAAGTATGATCCATATATTGTATGTATAAGTTATCGATTGACACCAAATGCTCTTTATAACATTTTGGAAGATTTTTTTAGTATGATAGAGGAACAGGGATTATATGGTGATAGATTATTCTATTTTGGTGGTACCCCAGAATGTATAGCTGTGGCAAAACAATTTGAGCAGTTTAGTTATTTTTTTCAAGGAGAAGAGCACCCTGAGTATATACTTAAATCGTTGCATGTATATGAAGAAGGATCGAATGCTTCATGTATTCAAAGTCAAATAAGTTTAGAAGGTGATCAGGCAGACTTGCGTTCTATAAAGGAAGGAAATTATCGCCCTCTTATAAGACATCATTTTGGTCTACCTTCTTTAGAAGAAACTATAGAAGGTATAAAAAAGATAGCTTTATCTGAAGAGGTAGATGTAATTTCTCTTGCACCGGATCAAAATGCTCAGCAGTATTTTTTTGAACCAGAGAAGATGGATAAAAGGTTGGATGGTACAGGAGGTGTACCAATTAGAACTAGGGATGACCTAGAGAAAATATATGCAGCTACACAATGTGGTAATTATCCTAGATTGCGTATATACGCAGGTACTAGAAATCTATTAAAATGGGCAAAATTGAGTGTAGAGACTATCAATAATGCGTGGGGAACTATACCACTTTTTTGGTATAGTGAAATGGATGGACGTTCTGAGCGCACATTAGAGGAAGCAATAGAGGAAAATAGAGAAGTTATAAGATGGTATGCTGAGCGTAATATACCTGTAGAAATAAATGAGTCGCATCAGTGGAGCTTGAGAGAATGTTCTGATGTAATGGCAGTTGTAGACTTCTATATTGCTGCATATAATGCAAAAAAGTTGGGAGTAAACAAATATATTGCTCAATTCATGTTTAATACTCCACGCCTTACATCGGGGAAAGCGGATCTTGCTAAGATGTTAGCCAAAAAACAGCTTTTAGATGAATTAGAAGATGAAAATTTTGTATATTTAACCCAGGTAAGGGCAGGACTTACCCATTTTTCTATAGATATGGATGTTGCAAAAGGGCAGTTGGCGGCGTCTACTTTACTTGCATTAGCTTTAAAACCCCACATTATACACGTAGTGAGTTTTACTGAAGCAGATCATGCTGCGACTCCTGATGATGTAATAGAAAGTTGTAAAATCGTAAGAGGTGTTCT
>DGES01000104.1:1648-3021 GCA_002386065.1 Firmicutes bacterium UBA3920 | reverse complement strand
ACGATGCCATTAAATGGTGGTTATGAGTGTATAGATGCGAATGGTAATGTATTAAAGGACTCAGAAAGAACTAAAAACATATTAGAAAACATTGATAGACGCAAACTTATTTAAATTTTTATAATGAATTTTATATTAATTTAGCTTTTAAAATTTAAATATTTGAAAAATAGCCCAATTATAGTAATTGATTTTAGTATTCATGTTGTCAAGTAGAGTTTGGAGGGCGAATAAGACACAAGGAGGCGGATTATATGAAAATAGCTGTTTTAGGTGCAGGAAATTCAGGATTTGCTATGGCGGCACATCTTGCTATGAATGGACATCAAGTGAGATTATGGAACAGATCATACTCCACTATAGCAGAACTTTTAGAGACAAACACTATTTACTGTCAAGGTGCGATTGAAGGTGAGGCTAAAATAGACCTTGTAACAACTCATATGGATGAGGCAGTAGAAGATGTAGAATTAATTTTAGTTACTACGCCGGCTAGCGCTCATGCCGATATTGCTGCACAGTTAGCAAAATATATAGAAAGACCTGTTACCATAATATTAAATCCAGGTCGAACCTTTGGAGCTATAGAATTCGATAGTGTACTTAAACAGTGTGGATGCACAGTGCGACCTATTGTTGCAGAAACACAGTCTATTATATATACATGTCGAAAAGTTTCGCCTGTTTCGGTAGCTATATTGATGTTAAAAAAGGATGTGTTATTGTCTACAACCATAGCTAGTAATAACAAAAGTGTCATTGCCAATTTACCCATTTGTTTAAGACAATATTTTATTCCTGCTCAATCTACGATACAGACATCTATAGGCAATGTAGGGATGATTCTTCATTGTGCTCCTGCTCTTTTAAATGCAGGTTGGATTGAAAATGAGAGGAGTAGTTTCAAATATTATCATGATGGTATAACGCCGTCTATAGCCAGTTTTTTGGAACGATTAGATAATGAGCGTATTGAAGTATCGCGAAGATTAGGTTGGGAGGTAGAGTCAGTAACAGAGTGGATTAAGAGAAGTTATGGGGCAAAGGGAGATACATTATATAGCTGTATACAAGATGTAGAAGCATATAATATTATAGAGGCTCCTTCTACTTTGCGGCATAGATATATATATGAAGATGTACCGTATGGACTCGTACCTTTAGAAGGAATAGGTAATAGACTTGGACTGCCTATGGAAGTAACAGGGCTTGTCATCGATCTGGCAAATGTTCTGTTAGATATGGATTTTAGGCAGATTGGACGAAATATGGAACAATTGGATATAATAATGCCTACAAGGTGGGCTGTAGAAGGAATGTAATATTAAATTTTCAGAAGGAGATAGCCTATTTTATGGGATATCTCCTATTTT
>DGES01000104.1:581-1453 GCA_002386065.1 Firmicutes bacterium UBA3920 | reverse complement strand
TAAAAAAATGTTTTGATTATATCTAATATTTAGTTATAATAGATATTGTGTGAATAGTCCTGTCAGCTATAGAGCGATGAAGTGGAGGTATGTTTTATGAGAACTATAGGTACGCAGGCGAAAGGTATTCGTCTGCCAATAATAAGAAAGGGCGATGATCTGATTGAAATAATTATAAAATCGCTCCTTGATTCATGCAAGGAAGGAGGATATTCACTAAATAATAGAGATGTAGTGGGTATTACAGAGGCTGTAGTGGCAAGGGCTCAAGGGAATTATGCAACAGTAGATCAGATAGCGGTCGATGTTACTAGAAAATATTCAAATGGAAAAGTGGGTATCGTATTTCCAATAATGAGTCGTAATAGATTTGCTGTGCAACTTAAGGGTATTGCTAAGGGTGTAGAGGAAATATATCTTCAACTTAGTTATCCTGCTGATGAGGTTGGAAATCCTTTAATCACTTGGGATGATATTGATAGGGAAGGAATAAATCCCTATACAGATACATTAACAGAAGAAGAGTTTAGAAGGTGTTTTGGGAGTTGTATCCATCCTTATACAGGAGTCGATTATATAAAGTATTATAAGAGTTTAGCCGATAATGTCACCATTATTTTTTCTAATGATCCAAGGGCTATGTTGAAATATACTGAGGATATTTTGGTTGCTGACGTTCATAATCGAAAGCGGACTAAACGTATTCTAAAAGAAGAGGGAGCCCGTATTTTATATGGTTTAGATGATATATTGACAGAATCGGTAAATGGTAGTGGATATCATCCAGAATATGGACTGTTGGGTGCCAATAAGGCTACGGAAGACAGTGTAAAATTGTTTCCAAGGGATGGACAGACTTTTGTAGACAAACT
>DGES01000104.1:0-276 GCA_002386065.1 Firmicutes bacterium UBA3920 | reverse complement strand
GGGATATGGGAATTAGCTGACCCCATAGTAGCACCAGCTTATACAGATGGATTAGTGGGAACACCCAATGAAATTAAACTTAAATATTTGGCCGATAATATAGGCGCAGACATGGCAGGTGAGGATTTACAAAGAATTATAGAGGAGCGAATAAGGTCAAAGGAATCAGATTTGACAGGACAAATGGAATCACAAGGGACAACTCCTCGAAGATTTACGGATCTCTTAGGTAGCTTATGTGATTTGGTCAGTGGAAGCTGTCTCTTATACACATCT
>DGES01000120.1:106569-122182 GCA_002386065.1 Firmicutes bacterium UBA3920 | reverse complement strand
GCGTATATCGCAATTAGCTCATTCGAAGGCTTTCAGGAAGTAATTATAAAGAAAATCTTATTCTTAAAGGTGGTTTTTTATTATATTCAATTAGTGGATTTACTACAAGACCAACAGTTGATGCAGATTATCTTTTAAAGAATTATTCAAATGATTTAGATGCTATAGAAAAGCTTGTTAAAGAAATTATTTTTTCACCTAGCAATAATGATTTTGTAGAGTTTAAAATTAGAGGTTTAGAGGAAATTAGTGAGGTTAAAGAGTATCATGGTATCAGGGTCAACCTTACTGGTATTATTGGAAGGACAAAGACACCTTTTAGTATAGACTTTGGAGTTGGAGATATTATTGTACCTTCCCCAGTTGAAAGAGCTCTACCAGTATTACTTCCAGAGTTTGAAAAACCTGAGGTATTAACTTATTCTTTAGAATCTACAGTAGCAGAGAAATTAGATGTGATTATATCTTTAATGGAAGCTACAGGTCGTATGAAGGATTTTTATGATATATATTATTTAGCAACAACATTTGATTTTGAGGGTAGGAAACTTCAAGAAGCAATATATGAAACATTATCTAATCGAGGCACACCATATGAAAAGGACTCTGTTGTTGTAATTGCAAGACTTACTAAAGATAAACAAATTCAAAAGAGGTGGGCCAATTTCTGTAAAAAAATATTAAAATATGAACTTGATTTTACTGATGTAGTTAATATAATTATTGATTTTACATTACCACCATATAAGTCAATGGTTGATGAAGATGAATTTTTTAAAAATTGGAGCTATAAGGGCAGGAAATATATTTAATCGGGGGGTTATAGGCTCGGTAGGGAGTCTATATTTCTCGATGGTGATACAGCATATTTTTCCAAACTTCCTATAAAGAAAATAGTGGAGGAATTAAAAAAGAATAATATTCCTGCAGAAGTATTCAATACAGCAGGCACTTATGTATGTAATCATATAATGTATGGATTATTGTACAAGATAGATAAAAAATATCCTAATATGAAAGGTGGATTTATACACATTCCATTTTTGCCTGAGCAGGTTATAGAGAAAACCAATACACCAAGCATGTCATTGGATCTTATTGTAAAAGCTTTAACTATTGCAATAGAAACAATTATGGAATAAATCCTATATAAATAAGCACTAAAATTTGTCGTCGACTCTAAGTAGTGCAAAACTCCCTAGAGTTCGACGACAAATTGTTTTTTGGAAGAAACAACATAAAATCAACATATGCAGTTGGAAATGAAATAAAAATTATATTTTCTTCTCTTCTAATCTACGATTTATAAATTATACAACAAAATGCTTAATCAATGCAGTAATAAGGACAGCAACAATCATACCTATTATTCCAAATAAGGATCCAAACATAAACAAAGATAGCATTACAAGCAGCGGATGTAAGTTTGCATTTTTACCTACCACTTTAGGAACTATGATATTGCCATTAATTTGTTGCAATATTAATAATGTTATAAGAGCATATAATGCCTTTATTTGATTAAAAACTCTAATAGTATCATAGGTAAAATAATTAGACATGGCAACAATTGTTTTATATTGGAAACTATTATAGAAAAACGTATATTTTAAGGAAAATAAAGGATTTTTAAGATCTTTATAGAATGTTATAAGTGAACTCAATGGAAGGGAGGAGGTATAAATGATAAGGGAAAAAGCTGATATATTATTTTTAATAATGGGTGGTAATCCTTTTCCTAATTTAATATCGGCAACGACTAGAATAAATAAAGGAGGGAGAATAATATGTATATGCACTGAAGATACTGAAGGTCATCCTTACAATAGATTTAGAAGATTAGTTAAAGAAAAAATGAATAATAATATTACAATAGAAAAACTTTTAATAAATAAATTTAATAGAAGAAGCATAGAAGAGAAAATACAAGAAAAACTTGATAATTTGCTTTATATGGAAGATAAAATAAATTTACTGGAATTAAATTATACAGGAGGTATTAAGCTTATATCTATAACCGCTTATCATGTAATTAAGAACTACAATTATGATAAATATAATAAAAATCCTAATATAAGTTTGACTTATATTGATCCAGAGCGAGAATTATTATACTTTGAATTTAGCAAAGGAACAAATAAGAAATACATTTCTGATTGTGTGTCATTATCCCAATTAGATTCGAACTTTGATTTAAATATAAAAGATATAATAAGTGTTTATAGTAATATAGATAATATGGAAGAAATTAACGAAGAAGGAGCAATGCCTAAAGCAAAAGAGTTAGCAAATAAATTAGGGAATTTATTTTGTGGTGTTGGTAAAAAGCAATATGATGAAAGAGTGAAATTTATTAAAGAAAACACGGCTACTGGAAGTTGGACCAATGATAAAAAGCAATTCATAAATAATTTAAGTCAAGCATTTCTTGATTATAATATATTTTCAAATAATGATGAAATTAATCTATTATTAGGGTCAAATGATGAAGAAATTTTCGGATATTTTGCAGGTACTAAATGGCTAGAAGAATATATATTAAATATACTTATCGAGCTAAAAGAAGAAGGAATCATAGAAGATGTTCAACATAGTATTAAAAAAATAAGATCTGATGAAGAACAAGGTGTATTTGAAGTGGATTTAGTAGCATATAGAAAGTATAAGCTATTTGCCATATCTATAACATCCATTAGTACACAGGAGGAGGCTAAAGGAAAGTTATACGAAATAAAACAAAGGGCTAAGAATTTAGCAGGAGATGAAGCAGGTATATGTTATATAAATTTATGTTGGGATACTGATGAATTAAAGAGAGAATACAAGAATATATGGGATGATGAAACGTTGGAAAACACACTAATATTAGGAGTACAGGATTTTTCAAATTTAAAGAATGAACTTAGAGAATGGCTGAAAGAAGGTGTGTAGATATGAAAAACTATGTAGATTATCATATTTCTTTGATTGGAACCAATCCTTTACCTGCATTTATTACCTTATTAAAAAATTCTAATAAAGATACAAACATATATTTAGTACATACTAAAGCTTCTAGGACTAATATTGGTTCTGAAAAAGTGGCAAAAAACTTGAAGGAGGTAGTAGAGGAGAGAATACCAGGAGCAAATATTAGCTTAATTCCTTGTGATAAAAGTGATGCAAAAGATATTAACCAATGTATCAACAGGTTACTTAAAGATATAAAAAAATCTATGGAAAAAAATAAAACCTATACATTATTATTAGACTATTCTAGCGGCACTAAGGCAATGTCAGCTTTATTTGCAGAAAGAATTTTTAATGCTAATATAGAAGGATTAATTACTATAATCTCCTATGTAGATGATAATCAAAAGAGGATATTAGAAGATTCTAAGTTTGTAGGCAAAGATAGAGCTCCTGAAATTAAAAATGTGGTCAATAATTTAGATCTGTCTATAGAAGATATTACTAGAATTCATGGCTATAGATTAGAAAAGGAGTTAGAAGAGAAAATATATAAAGAAAATATTAAATATTTGGAGAGCGAAAATCAAATAGTATTTATAAATAAAAATGGAAGTAGGACTTGTGTTGATGAAGTATATCTATTAAATGGGAGACTTTTGTTATGTTTTGAATCCAAATATTTAAAAAAAGATGAAGGGTCTGGAGTTTTAAAGATGGAATTGTTTGAAATTAAAGATAAGGCAGATAAACTAGGGGGAAGCAGAAGTGGAATTATATATAAATATAATAGTAATAAGTGTAAAGAAGAAACTTTAAGAAAAGATGTTAAAAGTGCTTATGAATTTGAAATGGAAGATAGATTAGAATTTATTTCTGCTGATAGCAGTTTTAAAGAAAGAATAGAAGATATATATATAGACGAAGGAGGGATTTAGATGGGCGTTTTGGTTTTATGGGAAGTATCTAGGAAGCAAGATTATATATTTGCTAGTAACAAATTAAAAGAAAACAGGGGAGCATCTATAGTAATTGAATACATCATAGAAAGTTTACCTCAACAGTTAAATGAAGATTATGAAGATTTTTTAATCTATAATGGAGGTGGCAATAGTCTTTATAATTTTGATAATTTAGGACAAGCAAAAAAGTTTGTAAAGGATGTAAGTGAAAAAGTACTTGAATACTATCCTGGAATTCAACTGTTTATGGTTATCGAAGAATATGATGATAAAAGGAATGAAGTAATCCAAAAGATAGATGATCTTCATAAGAAACTAAATAAAAAGAAAAATAGAAGAAAAAATAGTGGAGTTCAAAAATCTTTTGGGATAGAAAGTATATGTGAATCTACTGGTTTACCTGCTTGCTGTAGGGATAGGTTTGATTTAGATAATCCTAATAGACTTATAAGCCAGGAAGTTCATGTAAAGATTGAAAACTCATACAAAGATAGCAAGAAATTTAAAAAACTTCTTCCAGATGAGGTAAAAGGTATAAGAGAATTTAGAGATTTGGCAAGAGGCGAAAAAAATATTTAGCAGTAGTCCATATTGATGGGAATCAAATGGGTGATAAATTTATTCAATTGAAAAAATATTTTACATATAAAGACGAAGATAAATCTAAAACCAATAAAGAATATTTAAACGCTTTAAAAAAGTTTAGCACTAATGTGAAGATAGCCTATGAAGAAGCATTTAAAGAAATGACCAATGTGATAAATCAAAATAAAGATGCTTTAGATGAGGATACAAAAATTAAAGAAGGTTTTTTTCCTGTAATACCTATCATAGTAGCTGGAGATGATATAACTTACGTAATTAATGGAAAGATTGGAATAGAATCTGCTAGGATTTTTTTAGAACATTTATATAATAATGAGATAGAAATTCATGATGGAAATACAGTTAAACTAAATGCTTGTGCGGGTGTAGCTATAGGTAGAGTATCTCAGCCATTTCAGAACATGTATAAAATGGCTGAGGAACTTTGTACCAATGGGAAAAGGAAATTAGCCTATGATTATCCAAATAAAGATTTTTCACTAATAGACTGGCATGTGGAACAAGGAGATATGTTAGGCAGTATATTAGAAATTAGAGAACAACATTATAAAACTTTAGATGATAAGAAATTATATATGCGTCCCTTATATTTAAATAATGATTGTAATGATGAAAATGCTTGGAGAAGTTATGATAATTTTAAGATAGCTTATGACGATATTACTAAAAGAGAAATATATGAGAATAAGATTGCGAGAAATAAAATAAAGGAATTGAGAGAAGTGCTTAGAAAAGGCAAAAAAGATACTGAAATTTTTCTAAAATCAAATGATATTGAGAATTATTTTGGAGGATTTGATAATGCAAAGAGCGACTATTGTTTCTTTGGTGATACATGTATATATTATGATGCTATAGAAATTATAGACTTATTCATAAAACTAAAGAGAGAGGAAGAAAAAGATGAATAAATGCAGAATCCAAGTTAAATTACTAACGGAAACTATATTTGGAAGTGGTTATTCTATACCTGGTTCAGTAGACTTGGAGGTAGTTCATGATGAATATGGATTACCTTTTATGAAAGCAAAGACTTTTAAAGGAAACTTTAGAGATGCAATGTCAGATATAGTAAATTTTCTAGGAGAGAAAAAATATGAAGATTTGGAGAAAGGTTTATTGGGAGTAAAAGATAATGGAATAAATGCATGGGAAACTATTAAATTTTCTGATTGTATAATTAATGAAAATATTAGAAATATATTGATATATGGCATTAATGAAGGAGCAATAAATTCAACAGAGGTAAAGGAAGCACTAACTGAAGTTAGGAGTTTTACTAGTATTGAAGATGATGGTTCTTATAAAGAAGGTTCTTTAAGACATATGAGGGTGGTAAAAAAAGATTTGGTATTTTATGTAGACTTATATTGTGATAAGGAATTGTCAAAAGATGAATTAGGGTTATTGGCAACCACTTCAAGATACTTAAAGCATATAGGAACTATGAGGACTAGGGGCAAAGGTGAGGTAGAATGTAGTTTTCAAGTGTTGGAAAATGGAGAATACAAGGATAAAACAGAATATTATATGAATAAGTTTTTGGAAGGGGTGAAACAAAATGACTAAGTATTTAACTTATGATATTGAAACTTTGGAAGATATAAAGCTTGCTAAAACCAATATACAAATTGACTCGGAAGAAACTATGGAATATATTACAGGTTCTTCAATAAGAGGAGCATTTATATATAAATATATAAAAGAGTATGGTATTGATGATATAAATCAGGGAATACATAGGGAAAAGTTATTAAAAGGTGGGATCAAATTTTTAAATGCTTATCCAAATTTTGAAGGATATAGAAGCATACCTTTCCCTAAAGCTTATTTTGCTCTTAAAGATGATATGAGACAAGCTGAAGAAATGAAGAAACCTTTAAATTTAGAATTGGGTTTAGATAGGAAATTATCACCAGAATATCAGAGAGCTCGGCTAGCGGAATTTATAGTAAATGATGAATATGAGTATATTAGAATAAAGGTAGATAAAAATTCAAATCTTCATATAAATAAAGCTAGTGAAGAAACTAAATTGTTTCGATATGAAGCTATTAAAAAAGGACAAACCTTTAAGGGGATTATAAAAGTTGAAGATGAAGCCTATATAGATGAAATAAAAGAGATATTTGAAGATAGGTATGTATATATTGGAGGTTCAAAAGGCAGTGGATATGGAAGATGTAAAATTTCTAATATAAAAATAGAAGAAGAAAATCCAGAATATGAAATATTTAAATATAAGAATGATTATAAAGAGCATATGTATCTTATAGCTTTATCAGATATAATATATAGAAACAAATTAGGTCAATATAAAACATATATAGAAGACGAGTACATATGTAAGGAATTAGGGCTTAAAAAGGTAGAATATATAGACAGTATAATTGAGACTAAAAATATCACTAATTATAATAATAAATGGAGCTGTCATACTCCACAAATTGTAGGAATAAAAGCAGGTAGTATATTTAAATATGAAATTCAAGGGGAAATTGATGAAGACAGATTATTAAAATTTATGGATGCTGGTATAGGAGAAAGAAAAGCAGATGGATTTGGAAGATTTGTATTAGTAGATTCTATAGAAGATACTATTGAACTATGCTTTCCCAAGAAGAATTATGTTGAAGAAAAATATAGCACTTTATATAAAAAACTTGATGAAAATGAGAAACAACAATTAAGAGATATAGTAAATAAAATATATAAAAATAGAGTTGAAAATCATATTGCTGATGTTGTTTTAAAAATAAATGAAAACATTAAAAATCCAGAGGCAATGAATCAAAATCAATGGGGTAATTATAAGGATTTATTTGATTATATTGCTATTTTAGAACCAGAAGAAGGGATAAAAAAATACAATGAGTATATAAATGATATTAAAAATAAAAGAAGTATATCAGATGAACAACTAAGTAAAGTAAAATATGGTGATAAGGGTTTAAAAGATTTATTTGATAAAATGATTAAAAATAGTAGGGATATAGATATGTTTTATGAAGAAACTTTTAAAGATGTAGATAGAGTTAGAATTGGAAATATTACATCAGAAATAGATGAAAAGTTTGCATATCAAATGAATTTGAAAATTTTAATAGAGCTGGCTAGATATCAACTAAGAGTAAGGGAGGAGGGTAGTAGATGATGGAAAATATTTCTATTTTAAAAGCAAATATTATTAGTGTATCTCCATTATTTATAGGAGACAATCAACAAAATCCACTAATGGATGATGGAGGGCAAATGGCCTATCTTCCAGCAACTAGTATAGCAGGTGCATTTAGAGCGTATCTGAAAAATATTGGTAAGGATTATAAGAAATTGTTTGGGACTCATGAAGAAAAAAATTCAGTAATGAGTAGTGTATATATAAAGGATTCTTTTGCCCAAATTAATAATTTTGATAGGAGAGATGGAGTTAAAATAGATAATGAGTTTGGAACTAATGTTGAAGGACAAAAAATTGAGAGAATGTTTGTAGGACAGGGTTTAGAGTTTGAACTATGCTTTGAAATTCACAGTGATAATGAAGATATGAAAGAACTAAAGGAAATGTTATATTCTTGTCTTAAGGCATTAGATAAAGGCCTTATTCGTTTTGGAGGAAACAAAAGCAATGGATTAGGTATTTTTGAATTAGTAGAAGCAAAGGAAGTTAATTTTAATTTAGCTAATAATCTAGATGATTTAATTAAATATCTTAATAATGATTACAGCAATAGTATAGATGTAAAAAAGAATATAGATAATATTACCTTAAGTGATGATTATGTGGAATTTAATATGAAAGGTCAGCTAACTACCCCTTTGATAATTAAATCTCCTAAAACATTTGATTCAAAAGATGTAGATGATCGAAGTTTTAAATTAGAAGATGAGTATTTGATACCTGGTAGTAGTTTTAAAGGAGTTTTAAGATCAAGAGTAGAGAAGATAGGAAACTTTTTTGATAATTTAGAAGGAGCAGAAGCAATATTTGGGACTATAAATACGCAAAAGAAGAAAGAAAAGAAAGATAATATATTAAGTAGAGTATTTGTAAGTGAATCTATTATAGATAATAGAGAATTTGAAGAAAAAGTTTACAATAGAACTAAAATAGATAGATTTACAGGAGGAGTTAGAACAGGTGCATTGATGAATGATATACCTGTTAAAGGCAATACTCAATTTAATGTAATATATCGGAAGACAGGTAATAAAAATTTTGATAATTATGCCATTGGAATATTGGCGTTAGCATTTAGAGATTTGGGTACAGAA
Organism: Firmicutes bacterium UBA3920; assembly: GCA_002386065.1. Lineage (GTDB taxonomy): Bacteria > Bacillota > Clostridia > Caldicoprobacterales > Xylanivirgaceae > UBA3920. The sequence goes on along the minus strand of DGES01000120.1, from coordinate 113,393 downwards.
AATTTAGCATTAGGAGGAAACACTAATATAGGCAGAGGTAGATTTAAAGCAGATACTATGTATATAGATGATGGAGTTGATATTATAAACATTGATTTTAACAAAAAAACTATTTCCAATGAAGAAAAGCTGGACTTTTATGTGAAAGAAGTAAAAGACTTCAAATATGAGGAGTGAAAAAATGAATAACAATTATTTATTAAAAGAGTTAACAGAAGAAAACATAAGAGAAATATTTGAATATGATTATAAAAATTTTGAAATAGAAAAAGATTTGAATAAAGAAATGTTAACAAAGTTAGGTATGACCTATGCTATAATTTATAATTATGATTGTGTAGTAACAGATTACATTTCAAATATAGAATTGGATTATGAAAATATGATGGAAGCTAGATTTTTTAATGATGATGCAGAAATTAGAATATTTAATGATGACAATATAAAAGGAATAATATTTAAAGAAGGTGAAAATTGCAAATCTATTAAAAATAAATATATTTTATATCCTAGATACGGGGAAAAATCTCAAAACAAAAGATATGCTCATGAATTGATAATAAAGAAGTATATTAATTATGACGATGATAATCAAGCTTACATTAACTATGTAAAGCCTTCTAAATTGGTATTTACAGGAGGTGTTGAGCAATGAAACCTAAAGAAGTTAAAACAAAATATATTGAAAACTATTCAGTAGCACCTTATAATTTTGTAAGTTTGCCAAGGTTTGCAGTTGTAAAATATAAGAAACCACAAGAACTACCTCCTCATAATGATTTTATTGGAAGGGATAAAAGCACATTATTAAGTGGATATATTGAGTATACTTTAGAGGCTAAAACGCCAATAATAGTTTCTAAAGAGCTTGAAGGTAGAGATGCTAAATTTTTTATTAATGCTGATGGTAAATATGCTATCCCAGGTAGTACTATGAGAGGCATGGTAAGAACTAATGCTCAAATATTAAGTTTTAGTAATATTGTAGGGGAAAAAGATAAAGATAAAGGATATATTAATAGTTATATTGAAGATTCTAGGTTTTTATATAGAGATATAGCAAGTGGTACTTCGCTAAATAAAAAGTACAATAATATATTAACCATAGATCCAAAGAGAAGGGTAGCAGAGAATATAAAAGCAGGTTATATAATAAATAGAGGGGACAAGTTTTATATTCAGCCTGCAAAAGAATTAAAAAAAGGGATACCTTATTTTAGAGTTGATGAATTGCAATTAAGGAAAATTGGCGGAGAAAGGATAGAGGGCATCAATTTTTTATATGATAGGGATCTATTAAAACATGAGAATGAATTAAATAAGATATTAAAGTGCCATAGTAGAGAGAAGAGCTATACACCTTATCAGACTGAAATATCTTTTGATTTAAATGAAGTAGGAAATGTAATTAAAATAGGCAAGGTAGGAGAGTGTAGCAATAGGGGTTATATATTGTCAGGAGGATTTATATTAGGAAAACGTAGTCATTATGTAGTACCTGAAGAAGATAGTAAATTAGCTGAAGAAAAAATATTAGAAGATTATATAAGAGCTTATAAAAATGATATGTTAGTAACTAAAAAAGCTCGTATGGAAAATGGTAAATTCATAGTGAATGATAAGTTTGATTTTTATGCTTTGCCAAAGAAAAATGAAAAGAAACCAGTATTTTATATTAAAAAGAATGGGCTACATTTTGGATTCACACCTTTTTTGAGATTAAGTTATAGCAATACAGTGTTGGATGGTGTACCGAATAGATATAAAAATACATATGGTATTAGCTATACAGATGGGATATTTGGATTTACAAATAAATTATATGAAGAAGATGGAGATATTCATAGTTTTAGTTATAAATCTAGAGTTAGTTTTGAAGATGTAGTAGTTATTGGGGAAGGGGTAGAAGACAAAGAAAGTATAATAGATATTATACTAGCAGAACCTAAACCTACTAGTTATAATTTGTATTTAGAACAAGATAAAAATGCTAGTAAAAAAACTCTTAATATTTATGAGGGAGATTTTACTATTAGAGGATATAAACAATACTGGTTAAAGGATTATGTTGAAGATCCTAAAATAAAAGCTGATGAAGCTAAAAATATGAAAACTAAAATATATCCACTGAAAGAAGGCAATCAATTTAGAGGTAAGATTTATTTTGATAATTTAGATGAAGAGGAATTAGGACTATTAATCTGGGCATTGAAATTAAATGATGGTTGCTATCAAAATATTGGACTTGCAAAGCCCTATGGATTTGGAAGAGTTGAAGTTAAAGATATTAAATTAAAAATAGAAGATTTAGATAAAAAATATAGTTCTTTTAGTTTTGATTATTATAAAGAAGATGATGGGGATAAATATATAGATATATATAAGAAAAATTTTTCGAATAAAAATTTAAACGGTAGAAACATAGAAGCACAAAAGCCAATAAAGGAATTAATGTATATTAAATCCAAAGTGATAAAATTTCAGAATGCAAATAATTATAGATATATGGACTTAAATGAATTTGGGAAAAGAAAAATATTGCCTGAAATACTTGATTATGAAAAATTGCTTAAAGGTTCGTATGAAGAGAATACATCCAATAAAAGCAAGAAACATAATAAATCACATTCAAATAAAAATAAGAACAAATTTAAAGCAAACAGAAATAATAATAGAAATGAGCAGTATTATAATCCTACAATGGCTGAAGCTTTTAAAAAAGCAAAGGCTGAAAAAAAGAATAAAGAGAAATAGATTATTTAGATTTTTTAGAGGTCTGTGTTACGTTTAATTTCTCTAGGAAATGGTAGAGAAATTAATTGAAAATTTATTAAAATTTATTAAAATTATGATATATTTCACTGTTAACTACCGTTGTGACAGGATGTTCATCTAAGGAATCGGATCTATAAATACAATGGATCAATTTACTGCACCAATGCACCAGAGTGCACCAAGGACGGATCTTTTTGCATTTCAAGTTGGCTCTATTGAAGGAAGCATAAATATACCATTAGAAGAACTTAGGGATAGACTTGATGAATATAACATATAAATATAAATAGAAAAAGTAAACAAGTGGAAGGAATGTAATAATCAATGATATAATGATGCTATAGTAAAAGAAAAGGAAGTGAAATGTTAGATGGATATAATTGAAAAATTAAAGCAAACCTATGACAAAATGCTTGAAGATGAAAAACTTGTTCCCTTAGATGAATTGAGGGAAGAATATTCATTATTTCAGAGGAAATTTAGCCCTGAGAGGCTTAAAGGATTAGATGGAGAAGCATTGATTGAGACTATGTTTAATGTTAGCAATCGTGATAGTCTTACTTATTGGCTTGAATTTAAAAATGATGATGAGTTCAATACATACACCTACGGAAGTATTGCAGGGGGCAGTGCCTATAAATTTGTAATGTTTAAGAGGAGAAAAGACAATAAATGGGTTACTGGAAATCCTCAAGATCCAGATATATTATCAATAGATGAGGCTATAGATTTAGGAAGAAAGCTAAGGGATTCTTTGGTTAATGGGGCTGAGTTAATTGAAAAACTGGATGAAGATGCTCCCATAGAAGATTATATTAAACTTCAAGAAAATCTTGATAATATTCTTGTTGAAAACATGAGTAATTTAGGCTGGGTTCATAAATATTATCATATGATTTATCCTAATAAGATAGAGACCTTTCACAGTACAAAATGGCAAAGACATGCACTTATCTCCTCTCATATAAAACCAATTCAAGACGATAAATTGTATATAATGTCAGGGCAAATCATGGAGATTGTTAGAAAAACTGGTTTAGAAACAGTTTATGCTGCAATGTCTTCTATGGTTACCCTCTTTGGTCCACCTGTCAATTATTATAGAATTGGAACTACTGGAGATGGCAAAAGCTATTGGCAAGATATGAAAGAAGGGGGCTATATTTCAATTGGTTGGCCAGCTTTAGGGGATTTAAGAGAATATGGGGAAATGAAAAAAACAGAAATGAAAGAGGAGCTGAGGAAGAAATTTGAAGAAAATTATCCCAATGATGCTAGGATTATAGGTAGATTTGTTAGTCAGGTCCTTACTTTTTATTATGATATAAAAATTGGAGATATTGTTGTTACAGTCGATGGAGAAAAAGTATTAGGTATAGGCAAGGTAATAGGAGAATATGAATACATTGATGATTTGGATTTTCCTCATTGTATTCATATAGAGTGGATTTATATAGCTGATGATGATGTATATTTAGAAAATCCTCGTGAGGGGATAATGACTGCAGTATATAGATATAAAGATTTGGACAATATTTTAGCTATTGAAAAATTAAAGGATTTAGGAGAATTATCTGTTGAAAAAGAAGTTAGACCTTTAGTATCATTTGATGGAGTTATTGCTGATATTCAAAATGTATTGAAAAGGAAGAAACAAGTTATATTATATGGTCCTCCAGGTACAGGGAAAACATATTATGCTGAAAAAGCTAGTAGGGAAATGGCTTCTAGAGATATGTATAATAAAGCATTTGAGGATTTATCAGAATTTGAAAAACAGTTTATTCTTGGAGATGGCAGAACAAGTGGTTTAGTTCGTATTTGTTGTTTCCATCCATCCTATGGATATGAGGATTTTATTGAAGGGATAAAGCCTAATATAGTAAATGGGAAAACTCAATTTGAAATAAAAGATGGAATATTTAAAAGTTTATGTTTAGAGGCTGAGGAAAAACTTGATCAAAAATTTTATTTGATAATTGATGAGATAAATCGAGGAGATATTTCTAGAATATTTGGCGAATTAATAATGCTTATTGAAGTTGGGAAACGAAATAAGGACATAGTTCTTCCTATTTCTAGTAAACCTTTTAGAGTACCTGAAAATGTTTACATCATAGGTACTATGAATACGGCAGATCGTTCTATAGCATTGCTGGATGTAGCTCTTAGAAGACGTTTTGGTTTTATAGAGTTGATGCCTGATTATAGTTTATTAGAAAATGTAAATTTTGAAGGACTACCTTTAGATAAATGGCTCAAAGAAGTAAATAAAGAAATTGTTAATAATATTGGAAAAGATGCTAGAAATCTCCAGATAGGTCATTCATATTTTCTTGAAAATGAAAAACCCATTAGGGATATTTATAAATTCAAAGATATAGTTAAGGAAGATATTATACCTTTGATAGAAGAATATTGTTATGGAGATTATGATCTAATGGCTAATATACTTGGGCAAGGGATAGTGGATGCTAAAAACCAACGAATAAGACATGAATTATTTGATTCGTCAGATATTTCAAATTTTGTAAATGCATTATTGCAGCCTTGGCCTGATTTGAAAACTTTTGTTGATGATATTGAGGAATCTATTGATGGTGAAGATGATGATGAATACTAAGGTTGTTGAGATGAAAGAATGGGATTCTACTATATTAGAAGGATATGAACTACCTGATAAGAATGCGAGACAAATAGCAAAACTTTTAACTAATAATGGAATTATTGAAATATTAGAGCTTAAAAATGGTATACTTATCAAAAGTAATTATTATGTTGGTAGAATTAAAATAGGAGATTTGCAGATAAATATTAGACCAAAATTAGAAGGACTACCCCTTTATCATCTAATGAAATATACTTATGGTTTGAGAGATTTAGCGTTTTTAAGTAGAGCAGAATATAATATAGATAAATTTTCATTTTTTGATTTATTAATTTTTGAATTATATATTGAAGCTAATGATTTATTACTTAGAGGAATTAATAGAGATTATATTCTAGAAGAGGATAGCTTACAGAGCCCTAGAGGAAGAATAGATATTGATAAACTTTGTAGCCAGGGTGGTGTGATAGAGGCAAAATTACCTTGCCGTTATTTTGATAGGGATGAAAATAATATATTGAATCAAATTTTGCTTGCAGGATTGAAATTAAGTTTGGATTTAGTAGTTGATAGGGAGCTTAAAATTCATGTAAATAGACTTTGCAAAATTTTTTCTGAAAGTATTGATGATATAATATTGACTCGTGATAGCTTACAATATGCAAGAAATAGTATGAGTAGGCTAACAGAACGGTATGCTGGAGCACTTGAAATAATAAATATATTATATGAGTCTCAAGGGATAAAATTGAAAGATAATTCAACAAAAGTAAATTTGCAAGGATATTTTTTTGATATGAATGCTTTCTTTGAAAGATTAGTGCATAAATTGTTAATGGATTATTTTAAGGAAAAAGAATATGTAGTAAAAAGCCAACATAGTATGTACAATATGTTTGCCTATGCTCCTGGTTTCAATCCATTGCATCGAAAGCCACCTACTCCAAGACCAGATTTTGCTATAATGAAATATGGAAAGGTTGTTAAATTATTAGATGCAAAATATAGGGATTTATGGGAGAAAAGTTTGCCTACCCATATGCTTTATCAACTAGCAATATATGCTGTAAGTGGTATGGGGGACAATACTTCAACTATTTTATATCCTTCTATGGATGATACTGCTGTTGTTCAGAAGATAGATATAAAGGATCCCATCAAGGATATAAAAATAGCAGAAGTTATACTCCAGCCTATAAATCTTAATAAGGTGGCTATGACAATAGGCAAAGGAAAGAATATTTGGCACTAGTGGCATTAGGGACGTGCACCAGGGACGGATCTTTTTGCATTTTTGCAGATAGAGCTAATTGCGATGTCAGCAAACACTGACAGATAAGTCTTTGGAGACAGGCGAAAAATAACTTTTTCCCAAAATCAGACGGAATAATGCATGTTTGAGGGGTGTGGACAGCCAGAAATCTTAAAATTCACCCCAAAG
>DGES01000120.1:96321-106429 GCA_002386065.1 Firmicutes bacterium UBA3920 | reverse complement strand
GTTAAAAATACACTAAGGAAAGGAGTTCCACTTGAGCCTATAATAAATTTTGTGTAAAGTGAATAAAAAGTACTCTTTCTTGGCAATAATTAGATAAATAAAAATACAATAAATTACCAAGGAAGGAGATTTTTCATGTCGAATATTTCTAAAGAGATTTTAAGAGATTATGTAAGAGAACAAAACTTTACAAGCTCAAATGAAGTTCTAGATCTTATATTTGTCAAAAGGGAGCAACGAAAAATTGGCACACACTTTAATCCAATCTTTTTTGAGACTTTTTCATACCTTCTATAGTTTCTGCAATTACTTCATTTAAATCCATTCCAAGCATTTCTGTCCCTTTTTCAATTATTTCTCTATTGACACCAGCTGCAAAGGATTTATCTTTCCATTTTTTCTTTACAGATTTTACTTTCATATCTGATATCCCAGTGGGACGCATTAAAGCAGTGGCATTAATTAATCCTGTTAATTCATCAATGGTATATAATACTTTTTCCATCTTCTCAATAGGTTCTACATCAGTACAAATCTCCCAGCCATGACTCATTATGGCACGTATATAATCTTCTGGCCAATTTTCTTCTTCCAATATTTCCTTTGTTTTTTTACAGTGTTTATTTGGATACATCTCATAATCTAAATCATGTACTAAACCTATAATCCCCCATTTTTCCACATCTTCTTCAAATAACTCTGCAAAATGTCGCATAACCGCCTCTACTGCCAAGGCATGATTTATTAAGCTTTCGCTTTTATTATACTTTTTTAAAAGCACAAAAGCTTCTTCTCTTGTAGGAACTTTTCTTTCCACTTGGGCACCTCTTTCTTTAAAAATGTAATTTATTTAATAAAACTTATCATAGCATACTATTTCATCAAGCTCTTTTCTTGGTTTAGGAGCAGGTGATTCAGCTGAATAACCTAAAGGTGTAATTGCAACTACTCTTACATCTTCTGGGATACCTAATATTTCTTTTACCTTATCTTCATCATAACTACCTAACCAACAAGTACCAAGCCCTTGCTCATAAGCCTCTAATATCATATATGCAGTAGCAATGGATAAGTCAACTGTGTATCTTGGTTGACCTCCTCTCATAACACTTTTCGTTTCTGTGCCACAGTTAACCAAAATTATAGGAGCTTCTCCAACAAAAGGCTGGCCAATAGCTTCTGTAAGTTTTTCTTTCGTTTCTTGATCCTTTACAACTATAAATTTCCAATTTTGTTCATTCTTAGCTGATGGTGCAAGTCTTGCAGCTTCTAAAACTTTCAAAAGTTTCTCCTCTTCCACAGGTTTATCACTATATTTTCTTATACTTCTTCGACCTTTAATTGCAGACAATACATCCATTTTTTAATACCCCCTTAATTCAATATAGATTTTAACTACTATATATTAGTATAGCAAAAATAGCAATAATTTTTAATAGATTTTAGTTTGTTTTCGTAAAGATAAAAATATTATAGCTAAAAAAATACAATTAAGATATTTTTTATATCCCTATATGTTTATAAGTTGTTTTCTGTGGTATAATTATTTTAACTTTATGGAATTTTATCTTGATATATTTAGATAAGTACTATGATATAATTAGGTTGGAGGTGTAAAATTTGGATATAAAAAGTGTATTAGAAGACAGGGAGATTTTAGATTTAAAGTCCTTAAATCCAGAAAGAACAATCCTCATAATAATTGATATGATCAATGGTTTTGTAAAAGAGGGTCCAATGAGTAATTCTAGGGTGCTAGGTATAGTGCCTAATATAGTGGATATCATAAAGAAAGTAGATAATCTAGGGATACAAAAAATATTTTTTGGCGATAGCCATACAGAGGATTCACCTGAGTTTGATTCTTATCCTGTACACTGTATGGTAGATACATGGGAGAGTGAGGTAATAGATGAAATAAAGGAGCTGGGGGGTTATAAATATATCTCCAAAAATTCAACTAATGGATTTATAGAACCTGAATTTCAAAGATGGCTTACTGAAAATCCTAATATAGAAAATTTTATAGTAGTAGGATGCTGCACAGATATATGTATATTGCAATTTGCAACTACCCTCAAGGCATATTTCAATATGAAAAACCAAAGGCGGCGAGTAATTGTTCCCATGAATGGTGTAGAGACATATGATGCGAATGAACATGATGGTGATACATTACATAACATGGCACTATATATAATGTATATAAATGGAGTAGATATTGTAGAGAGTATAAATTAATTTACTTATGGAGGTGGTAGTTTTATGATTCCAATAAAAGATACAATACCGAGTAGAGAACCACCTATAGTAACTAAGCTTTTAATAGCAGTAAATACCATAATTTTCATATTCCAAGCTATACTTCCAGAGAATCATCTTATGATTTTCATATATAAATTTGCACTTATTCCTACCAAACTTAAGGGAAACTATATAAATTTGATTACCAGTACATTTTTACATGGCAGTTGGTTACACTTACTTGGGAATATGTGGTCACTTTGGCTATATGGAGATAATGTAGAGGATTCAATGGGACATTTTAGATTTTTGATTTTTTATCTTTTATGTGGTGCAATAGCAGGGTATACTCATGTTCTCTTCAATATGCAATCTAGCCTTCCTACTATTGGTGCATCAGGAGCTGTAGCAGGTATTATGGGTGCCTACTTTGTACTCTATCCACATGCAAAGATAATTACGCTAGTACCTACATTTTTCTTTTTACCAATGTTTTTTCCTATTCCTGCATTCGTATTTTTATTTTTCTGGTTTTTAAGTCAGGTATTTTCAGGTACTGTGAATTGGTTTGTTGGCAGTTCAGCAGGAGGTGTAGCATGGTGGGGACACATTGGAGGATTTATAGCAGGTATGCTACTCCAAAATCTATTTAAGAAAAAGAGATATAAGGCGCCAAAGCCACAGTATCCTGAGTGGGCAAGGAGAAAACGCTAAAGTATTGACTTTTTTAAAACTAGCGTTTATACTTTTGACTTGGTGAATATATAAACAATACGATGATAAGGATGAGTAGGCTGAATTCCACTGTACAGAGAGAATTACCTTGGGCTGAAAGGAAATTCCAGTTAGGGTCAGCTGAAAACTAACCTTTGAGTATTGCATGGATTGCTCCATTAAAGGCTATTGAGTATGGATTGTCATGTGACAATCAATGAGGGTGGAACCGCGGGTCATAACCTCTCGTCCCTTTGCTGTGGGATGGGAGTTTTTTTAATTTGAAGTAAAATAAGAAAGGGTGATAAAAGATGATCAAAATTACATTGAAGGATGGTTCTATAGTAGAATATGAAAAAAGTGTTACAGCGTTTGATATTGCTAAAGATATAAGTATGGGATTGGCAAGGGTAGCCTTGGCTGCAGAGATAGACGGCAAAGTGGTGGATTTAACCACTGTGATAAATGAAGATTGTGAATTAAATATTTTAACTTTCGATGATAAAGGAGGGCGGTATGCATTTTGGCATACTTCATCCCATATAATGGCACAGGCTGTAAAGAGACTATTTCCTGATGTAAAGCTCGCCATTGGCCCTGCTATAGAGAATGGATTTTATTATGATTTTGATGTGGATAAATCATTTACTCCTGAGGACTTAGAGGACATAGAAAAAGAGATGAGAAAAATAGTAAAGGAAGATTTGAAGCTAGAACGATTTGAACTTCCGAGGGATGAAGCTATAAAATTTATGGAGGAGATGGGAGAACCTTATAAAGTAGAACTAATAAAAGATTTACCCGAAGATGAACATATATCTTTTTATAGACAGGGTGATTTTGTAGATCTTTGTGCAGGTCCTCATATACCGTCTACTGGCAAGGTAAAAGCTTTTAAATTGTTAAGCGTCGCCGGCGCCTATTGGAGGGGCGATGAGAACAACAAGATGCTCCAGCGTATATATGGAATATCTTTTATGAAGAAATCTCATCTAGATGAGTATTTAGAACGTCTAGAGGAAGCAAAGAAACGGGATCACAGAAAACTTGGCAAGGAATTAGATTTATTTAGTATACAAGATGAGGGTCCAGGTTTTCCATTTTTTCATCCCAAGGGAATGGTTATTAGAAATACTTTAGAGGATTTCTGGCGAAAGGAACATGCAAGGGCAGGGTATGAAGAGATTAGAACGCCTATGATACTGAACAAGGATCTTTGGATACGCTCTGGACATTGGGATCATTACCAGGAGAATATGTATTTTACAAAGATTGATGGTATGGATTATGCAGTTAAACCTATGAATTGTCCAGGAAGTATGCTTGTATATAGGAGACGTATATATAGCTATAGGGACTTACCAGTGAGAATGGGAGAATTAGGGCTAGTGCATCGTCATGAGCTTTCTGGTACTCTGCATGGGCTTATGAGGGTAAGATGCTTTACCCAAGATGATGCACATATATTTATGTTACCGGAGCAAATAAAGGATGAGATCATTGGAGTAATTGATATGGTAGATTATTTCTATAGTGTATTTGGATTTAAATACCATGTTGAGCTGTCTACGCGGCCTGAGGATTCTATGGGTTCTGATGAAGATTGGGATAGAGCAATAGAAGCACTTAAAGATGCCCTTGAGGCTAAGGGATTGCCATATGAAATAAATGAGGGTGATGGTGCATTTTATGGCCCCAAGATAGATTTTCATCTAGAGGATTGCATAGGGCGGACATGGCAGTGCGGTACCATTCAATTAGATTTTCAGATGCCGGAGCGATTTGATCTCACATATATAGGTGCAGATGGAGAAAAACATAGGCCTGTAATGATACATCGGGTGATATTTGGCAGTATAGAGAGATTCATAGGGATATTAACAGAGCATTTTGCAGGTGCATTTCCTACATGGATAGCTCCAGTACAGGTTAAAGTTATGTCCATAACTGATAGAGCAAATGAGTATGTGCAAAATTTAGCAGATAGACTTAAAGAATTAGATATTAGGGTTGAAGTGGATACCAGGAATGAAAAGATTGGCTATAAAATAAGAGAGGCTCAACTAGAGAAGGTTCCATATATGCTGATAGCTGGTGATAAAGAAGTTGAAAATGAAGATATATCTGTACGTAGTAGAAATAGAGGAGATTTAGGTTCAATGGACGTAGAGAAATTTATAGGCGATATAACTTATGAGATATCGACTAAGGCTCTTTAGTAGAATTGTGAATCTATATACGAAAAAATAAAAAAATATTTGACAGTATAAAAAAAATATGCTAACATAAATGGTGATTTAAGTAGAAGCTATCCACTTCTCACCTTTCGGCGTTGCTAGAAAGGTTATGCAAATTGTTTTGTTTGTTGAAATATTATATATTAGCGTGTAGTGGGTAGGCGTGAGTCTACCCATTTTTGTTTAAAATTTTTCGGAGGTGGCCAGTATAAACAATAAAGAACTATTTATAAACGAAAAGATTAGGGATAGGGAAGTTAGAGTAATTGATGTTGATGGAGAGCAATTGGGGATAATGCCAATTAATCGTGCATTGAGTATTGCTGAAGAGAAACAACTTGACCTCGTCAAGATAGCTCCTCATGCCAAACCGCCTGTATGTAAGATTATGGATTATGGAAAATATAGGTTTGACATGGAAAAAAAGCAAAAAGAAGCCCGTAAAAAACAAAGGGTTATAAACGTCAAGGAAATTCGTCTATCGGCAACTATTGAAGAACATGATCTAAAGGTTAAGGCTAGAAATGCTGATAAATTTTTAAAATCTGGTGATAAAGTTAAGGTATCTATAAGATTTAGAGGAAGGGAAATGGCTCACACGAAAATAGGATATGAAATAATGGAACAGTTTAAGTCTATGCTAACAGAGGAATATGTAGTTGAATCTAAGCCACGACTGGAAGGCAGAAACATGATCATGGTACTCGGTCCAGTCGAATAAAATGTACGAGGGGAGGAACTAGTAAATGCCTAAAATGAAGACGCATAGCGGTGCAGCTAAACGCTTTAAAGTTACTAAATCAGGGAAAGTAAAGAGAGCTAAGGCATATAAAAGTCATATTTTGACTAAAAAGACTTCCAAGAGAAAGAGAAATCTACGGAAGCCAGGATACCTATGTAAACAGGACGCTAAAAACATCAGACAACTTATTCCATATAAGTAAATGAACTAGAGGAGGTGTATTTGATATGGCACGAGTAAAAGGAGCAATAAATGCCAGAAAAAAACATAAGAAGACATTAAAATTAGCAAAAGGTTACTATGGGGCAAAGAGTAAGCAATTTAAAGCTGCAAATCAGGCAGTGATGAAATCTCTGTCCTATTCATATACAGGTAGGAAACTAAAGAAAAGAGATTATAGGAAATTATGGATTTCAAGAATAAATGCAGCAGCAAGACAAAATGGTATTAGCTATAGTAGATTTATAAATGGACTTAGACAAGCGGGTGTCCAAATAGATAGAAAGATCTTAGCTGATATGGCTATAAATGATGAACAGGGTTTCACTCAATTGGTTGATATAGCCAAGGAACAGTTACAGGCGTGATTAAAAAAGACCTCTGAACTTGAGGTCTTTTTTAATTGTATAAAGTAGTTACATAGTACTTTGATTTTTATAAAAAAGTGCTATAATATCTAGGTATGATCTATATATGTTATAAGGAGAGCATTCATGATAAATAAAAAGAAAGTATTTAGATTATTACCTACACAGATATTAGTTATAGGGTTTGCTATAGTTATACTTATAGGCTCAATATTGCTTGCTTTGCCAATAGCATCTGCAACAGGTGAGAGTATAGGTATGTTAAATGCACTTTTTGAGGCTACATCTGCAGTATGTGTTACAGGTTTGATTGTAGTAGACACGGCAACAGAACTTACTCTATTTGGTCAGATTGTCATAATGATCCTTATACAGATAGGTGGTTTAGGTTTTATGACTATGGCTACTGTAATCTTTCTACTTCTTGGTAAGCGGATAACCCTAAAGGAACGACTTGTGATGCAAGAGGCATTAAATAGATTTAGTTTAGAAGGTATAGTTAGACTTACAAAAAAGATAATATATCTTACCATGTTGATAGAGAGTTTAGGAGCCCTTATTATGTCTATAAGGTTCATTCCCATGTTTGGTTGGACGAAGGGGATATATTATAGCATATTTCATGCTATATCGGCTTTTTGTAATGCAGGTTTTGATCTTATGGGAAATTATAGTAGCTTGACGGATTTTGTATATGATCCGCTTATAAATTTAGTAATATCAGGATTGATAATATTCGGAGGTCTTGGGTTTTCTGTTATATTTGATATATTTAGCAATTACAACTATAAAAAATGGTCTCTCCATTCAAGATTGGCAGTATCTATGACTATAGCACTTATATTTATAGGAATGCTATTTTTCCTAGCTGTAGAACATAATAACCCTCAGACATTAGGTAAATTGGATAGAGAAGGGAAAGTACTTGCATCTTTTTTTCAATCGGTGACATCCCGTACAGCAGGTTTTAATACCATAGATCAGGCAGGTCTAGAAGATACATCAAAATTTATGACTATATTACTCATGTTTATTGGTGCCTCTCCTGCTTCTACAGGTGGTGGTATAAAAACTGTTACTGCAGTTGTTATATTTTTAATGACAGTAAGTGTTATAAAGGGTAAAGAAGATATTGAAGTATCAAATAAGCGAATAGCTAAAGATATAGGTGATAGGGCGCTTGCCATAATGTTTATAAATACATCTATACTTATAGGTGGGACTATGATACTATCTATAATCGAACCGTATCCCTTTATAGATATAATGTTTGAGATTGGATCTGCTTTAGGAACTGTAGGTTTGGCATCATTTGATAATGCCTCTTTGAGAGCTATTAGTAAGGTTATAGTTATCATTGTAATGTTTGCAGGGAGAGTAGGTCCTTTGACTTTGACAAGCGCAATTGCAAAGAGACAATCTAAAAGTTTTGGTGAAATGAAATATCCAGAGGTTAGAGTTATGATTGGTTAGGAAGGATGTGTGGTATGAAGCAATATGCAGTAATAGGACTTGGACGTTTTGGTTTTAGTATAGCTACTACACTATATTCTATGGGACATGATGTATTAGTAATTGATAAGGATGAAGAAAAAATACAAGAGATATCTGATTTGGTAACACATGCTATACAAGCCGATGCTACAGATGAGACAGTACTCAAAGCAGTAGGTATAAGAAATTTTGATGTGGTCGCAGTTACTATAGGCTCTGATATTCAAGCTAGTATACTTGTGACACTATTATGTAAAGAACAAGGCGTGAATTATGTAGTGGCTAAAGCACAAAATGAGCTACATGCAAAGGTACTCTATAAGGTGGGAGCTGATAAGGTAATACTACCTGAACATGATATGGGATTGAGAGTTGCCCATAATTTGGTGTCTAGCAATATATTAGACTACATAGAATTAGATCCTAATTATAGTGTAGTCGAAATTGAGGTAATCCCTAAATGGATAGATAAGACGCTTAAGCAGTTAGATCTTAGGGCTAAATATGGAGTCAATGTAATGGCTATAAAGCATGGGGATAATATAAATATATCACCAGGTGGAAATGATATGATAAATCAGGGTGATATATTGGTAGTGATTGGAAAGAATAAAGATATTGAGAGAATAGAAAAGGAAAGTCAAAAGTTTTAACATTTGTTAGGTGATATTATGAAATTGATTCGAAGTCGGCAAAATTCATTAATAAAGCATATAAAGGCATTAGATAAGAAAAAATATAGGGATACCCACAGACAATTTTTTATAGAAGGAGCTAAGCTTGTAATAGAGGCAATAAAAGAAAATGTACAAATTGAATGCATATTGGTGTCTACTGAGTTTGACTGGGATTATTATAAGAAGACGAATGATATTTCTGAAGATGAGTTTGACATATTTTTTTTAGAAGCTCCTCTTTTTGATTATATTGCGAGAACAAAAACACCTCAGGGTATAGCAGCCATAATAAATAAGCCCAATTGGGAATTATATGACATGTTAGGATGCGAAGATTACTTTATAGCTATACTCGATGGGGTTCAAGATCCAGGAAATGTAGGTACTATAATGAGAACATTGGACGGCGCCGGCGCAAGTGGTGTCATATTATTGGAAGGTTCTGCAGATCCTTATAGTTCAAAGGCCATCAGAGCTAGTATGGGTTCAATATTTAGAATACCCGTATGTGAAATAGAAGATGAGGAGTATTTGTTTTCTTATCTTACAGATAGAGATACCCATATAATGATAAGTCATCTTGAAGGGAATAATCTCTTTGATTTAAATGAAGATTATGAAAAAATAGCTCTCGTAATAGGGAACGAAGGACGGGGAGTACGAAAAGAATTATTAAAATATGCCTCTAGTATTGTGAAGATTCCCCTATTAGGAGGAGCTGAATCTCTAAATGCTTCTGTGGCTTCAGGTATTATAATATATGAAATAGTAAGAAAGAAGTTTTACTAATGCTCCTTTAGAAGTGCAGGAAAAAGTAGAGACTTACAGCATTATTTAGAGAAAAATTAGAGTTAATATCACAAATATTTGCATTCCCTAGAAAAAAATATAGGGGATTTAAATTTTTACTTTATTGCATATATTTTGACTTTTTCACCTAAAATAGAAAAAATAGGCCTGTATCGTTTGCAGCATAAAGGATACAGGCTTTTCATTTTTGGTCATAAAGTTGTTGTACTACAATCTAATTTTTTATCTGTGAAATGATCTTTTTAATTTCTCCTAATGTCATAAATTTCTGTAAGCATTTAATATTTCTTGATTTGGACACACATAATTTCAAACAATTACTTGTAAAGAATAAATAAGTGTGCTAATATAAAATACAAGATTACTAAAACGTTTTCGATAGTATTTTATACTCTCTTTCTCTTTAAAGGAGGTAACAGACGTGGTAAATATCCGAGATATATCTTTAAAATGTGGTTTTTCAGTATCAACTGTAAGTAAGGCATTAAATGGATATAGCGATGTAAGCGAAGAAACACGTCGATTAGTACTCGAGACAGCTAAAGAGCTTGGTTATGTGCCAAACGCCAATGCACGTGCATTGAAAACTAATCGTACGTTTAA
>DGES01000120.1:95758-96099 GCA_002386065.1 Firmicutes bacterium UBA3920 | reverse complement strand
CTAAACAGTTTTAAAAGTAAAGCAGAGGAAAGTGGATACAATATTACGTTTATAAACAATCGTTGGGGCAAGAATACAGTGACTTTACTTCAAAACTGTAAATTTCGAGGAATTGAAGGGATTTGTATAGCTTGTGTAGAGCAAGGAGATCCTGAAGTTCAGGAACTTGCAATGAGTAATATTCCCATTGTAAGCATTGATTATATATTACCCAATTCCGCATGTGTAATGTCTGACAATAAAAATGACATGGCAAAATTAGTTAGATATATATACTCCATGGGACATAGAAAGATTGCCTATATTCATGGTACTGATTCACATGTTACTAGGGAACGACT
>DGES01000120.1:94685-95466 GCA_002386065.1 Firmicutes bacterium UBA3920 | reverse complement strand
TATACTGCACGCAAAGCGACAGAACAGCTTTTGCAGCTTGAGGATAGACCTACATGTATATTACTTCCTGATGATGTGTGTTCGTTTGGGGCTATAGAGGCAATTCAATCGGCAGGTCTGCGAATCCCAGATGATATTTCGATAGCAGGATATGATGGAGTTATGTTTTCACATTTAATGTCTCCTAAATTGACTACTGTTAGGCAGGATACAGTCAAAATAGGAGAGAAAGCAGCTGAAATATTGATATATAATATTGAAAATAAAAATAATCCTCGTTTAGAACCAGTTGTAGTAAAGGGTGAATTATGGACTAATGAATCTGTAGGACTTAATGTTAGTTTGTGAGTTTTTGTTATTTTGAGTTTATGAATAAAAAGAACTCATAATACGTTTACTATGACAAGTGGTAAAGTTTACGAATAAAGATGTGGCGAAATCTTTAAGTTTTATGTTAAGTATCCATATCTTATGGAAAAATATATAAAAAAATAAAAATAGAAGGAGAGTTTCAATATGAAATTTGGATTTTTCGATGACGTTCAAAAGGAATATGTAATTACATCACCTTATACACCCTATCCATGGATAAATTACCTAGGATGTGAGGATTTTTTTGGTTTAATTTCAAATACGTCCGGAGGATATTGCTTCTATCGTGATGCACGTCTTCGGCGTATTACTAGATATCGCTATAACAATGTTCCATTAGACAGTGGAGGGCGGTATTTTTACATAAAAGATGGTGACGATTACTGGACACCGGCATGGCAACCTGTTA
>DGES01000120.1:93117-94430 GCA_002386065.1 Firmicutes bacterium UBA3920 | reverse complement strand
CAACGAAACAATTTAAGTGTTTCCCAGTTATCATTAGTGCCATTAGGTTTTAATGGTGAAGTTCATCAGTTGACTTTGAAAAATCTAGATAATAAAATCAAGTCCATTGATGTGTTTTCCCTTGTTGAATTTTGTTTGTGGAATGCGCTGGATGATATGACCAATTTTCAGCGGAATTACTCCACAGGAGAAGTTGAAGTGGAGGGAAGTGTAATATATCATAAGACAGAATATAGGGAGCGGAGGAATCACTTTGCATTTTTCTCGGTAAATCGTGAAATAGATGCTTTTGATACAGATTTAGATACCTTTTTAGGTATGTACAATGGATTTGATGCTCCAGACAGTGTATTAAAAGGTAGATGCAATAATTCTATAGCATCAGGATGGCGTCCTTGTGGAAGCCATCAGATAAGTTTCCAACTAGCTCCAGGCGAGACCCAGTCCATCATCTATATAATAGGCTATGTCGAGAATCCTAAAGACGAAAAATTTATATCACCAGGGGTTATAAACAAGCAAAGGGCATATGAAATGATAGATAAGTTTAAATCAGAACAAGATGTACAGTGGGCTATGGAAGAGTTGTCAGAATATTGGTCTGAGCTTTTAGGAAGATATCAATTAAGAATTGGTGATGAGAAACTAGAGAGAATGGTAAATATATGGAACCAATACCAATGTATGGTCACATTTAACATGAGTCGTTCAGCGTCTTATTTTGAATCAGGTATTGGAAGAGGTATTGGTTTTAGAGATTCTAGTCAAGATCTATTGGGGGTTGTACATCAGATTCCATCTAGAGCTAGACAGCGGCTGCTTGATATTGCTTCAACCCAGTTTAAAGATGGCAGTGCATATCATCAGTACCAACCCCTTACCAAACAAGGAAATCATGATATTGGTTCTGGCTTTAATGATGATCCCCTTTGGTTGATTCTTGCTACAGCTGCATATATAAAAGAGACTGGTGATTTTGCAATACTTGATGAAGAGGTTCCCTATGATTGTAATCCGAATGATACAGGGAGTATGCTAGAACATCTACAGGCATCATTTAATCATGTAGTGGAAAATAAAGGTCCTCATGGATTGCCCCTCATTGGACGGGCAGATTGGAATGATTGTCTAAATCTTAATTGTCATTCCACCACACCAGATGAATCCTTTCAAACTGCTGGAACTGCAGATGGAAGAATTGCCGAATCCGTATTAATCGCAGGTATGTTTGTGGCAATTGGTCCAGAGCTTGTAGAGTTATTAGAGCGTAAAGGCAAATATAAAGAAGCTAAAGAGGCTCGCCGCGAGATTGA
>DGES01000120.1:63566-92845 GCA_002386065.1 Firmicutes bacterium UBA3920 | reverse complement strand
ATATTTATTGAGACTCAAGGTTTCTGTGTAATGGCTGGTATTGGTCTTGACGACGGCAAGGCATTAAAGGCACTTGAGTCTGTTCGTAAATGGCTTGAGACAGAACATGGAATAATGATTCAGCAACCTGCATTCACAAAATATTACCCAAATCTTGGCGAATGCTCATCTTATCCTCCAGGATACAAGGAAAATGCAGGCATATTTTGTCATAACAATCCATGGATTATGATAGCTGAGACAATTTTAGGTCGAGGTAATCGTGCATTTGAACTGTATAAAAAGATAGCTCCTGCCTGGCGTGAGCAGATTAGTGACATTCATAGGACTGAACCCTATGTTTATTCACAGATGATAGCAGGCAAGGATGCACCACGATATGGCGAAGCTAAGAATTCCTGGCTAACTGGTACAGCTGCATGGAATTATGTCGCTATTACCCAAGCTATATTAGGTATTCAGCCAGAATATAATGGTCTAAGAATTTCGCCATGTATACCAAAAGAATGGCCTGGCTATAAGGTGACTAGATATTTTCGTGGAGATATCTATGAAATATTTGTTGATAACTCTGTTCAAGTACAAAAGGGGGTTGCGCGTATAGAAGTAGATGGTGAACAAATAAAAGGGGATATTGTTCCTGTATTTGGAGATGGGAAGAGACATATAGTGCGGGTGTATATGGGTTAAAGTAGGTTTTGTATAGATTTGAGTTTATAAAAAGATAAATAGCAAAACAAATAAAACCCGAATAAGATCTCGATATTGAATTAAGTTCTTATTCGGGTTTTTATTTTGGTTTGAATAGATGGTTGAGGTATATTAACCTAATCGATTTAACATTACTTTATTGAGGATGATTATACAAATAATTAATTGTATCTCATGGGGATTTCAAAGTATAAAAAGACATTATCCCAAATAAGGATAGATAGGATTTAAAATTTATTACTATTTATTGCAAGAATGTAAAATTGTATTATCGCAACAAGTTGGTTTACACACATATATAAATTTAAATGTTTGAATTAAAATTTATATATGTTAAAATTAAGAATAGTTATAGTGAGCACTTCGCCGTATTTGAATTTTTATCAAAAACATTACACATGATTTTTCTTGTGTTATGGTTTTATATTTTTTTTGCTGTTGCATTCAATTATAAAAGAAATCAATAACTTTTTAATGTAATCAGTATAGTTATCAAAACTGGTGAGAGTATATAGAATTCAAGTTCTATATTATTTTGCCAATTATGGAGTAATAATAGTGCTAAGGGAGAGGGAGGAATTATATATGAGTTTTAGCAAAGATTTTGTATGGGGTACGGCAACATCTTCTTATCAAATAGAGGGTGCAGCATTTGAAGACGGTAGGGGACTTACTGTGTGGGACGATTTTTGTTCTAGACCTGGTAAGATATTTGGTGGACACAATGGTAATATAGCCTGTGATCACTATCATCGCTATAAAGAAGATGTGGATATAATGGCTAAGTTGAGCCTCGATGCCTATCGTTTTTCTATAGCTTGGTCAAGGATTTTACCTAATGGGTTTGGAAAAATCAATCAAAAAGGGCTTGATTTTTATAATAGACTAGTTGATGCCTTGTTAGAAAAAGATATTACCCCTTATATAACTTTATTTCATTGGGATTTGCCATATGAGCTATTTAAGCGTGGAGGTTGGTTAAATTCAGATAGTCCTAAGTGGTTTGGAGAGTACGCAGAAATTGTGGCAAAGGAGCTAGGCGATAGGGTAAAATATTTTATGACATTTAATGAACCTCAATGTTTTATTGGATTGGGACATGTAACTGGTGAACATGCGCCAGGAAGTATTATGTCAAGGCGTTCAAATCTTCAGATGGCACATAATGTAATGCTCGCCCATGGATATGCCGTACAGGCTATTAGAAGTGTGGTTTCAAACTCAAAACTTGGATATGCGCCTACAAGTTCTGTTGCATATCCTGCTAGTGATTCCCCAGAAGATATTGAGGCAGCACGGAAGGTCTATTTTGGCATTTCAAAAGAACCATATAATTATTTATGGAATGTGACATGGTGGAGTGATCCAGTGTTGCTTGGGACATACCCAGAAGATGGTCTTAAACTATTTGAATCAGATTTGCCTGTAATTGG
Source organism: Firmicutes bacterium UBA3920 (assembly GCA_002386065.1). GTDB lineage: Bacteria > Bacillota > Clostridia > Caldicoprobacterales > Xylanivirgaceae > UBA3920. The sequence goes on along the minus strand of DGES01000120.1, from coordinate 90,701 downwards.
ACAAGATGATATGGAGATAATATCACAACCATTGGATTTCTATGGACAGAATATCTATAATGGTTTTGCGGTGAGAGCCGGCGCTAATGGTAGCTATGAATATGTTGAAAGGCTTCAAGGGTATCCAAGAACATCTATTGGCTGGCCTATCACTCCTGAATGTCTCTATTGGGGACCTAAATTTTTATTTGAACGTTATGGACTACCAATCTATATAACTGAAAATGGAATGGCTTGCCATGATGCAATATCTATAGATGGGAAAGTACATGATCCTAACAGGATAGATTTCTTACACCGATATATAAGTGAGTTAAAACGTGCTGTAGATGATGGAGTGGATATTGCAGGGTATTTTCTGTGGTCTCTACTTGATAATTTTGAGTGGGCTAAGGGATATTCTGAGAGGTTTGGAATAGTATACGTAAATTATGAGACGCAAGAGAGGATTATAAAAGATTCTGGCTATTGGTATAAGGAATTAATAGAGACAAATGGAGAAGTCTTAAACATCAAAAATAGAGATTAGAATTTAGCATCTAGGATTTTAAAGTAACTGAATATCTTTGAGGCTAAAAATGCAGACAGATATGTGGTATCTGGGTACGTACTAGATATTATAGTCATTTAAGGTTAATATTAAATATAGGTGTTAGATTAAAATTATACGTCAATGTGCTTTATATGCATAGTTTTTGTTAAAGTAAAATAAGGGGCTGTTGCAACAGCCCCTATTTTACTTTAATATCACATTGTCTCAAAAATCTATTGAATGCATTTCTTCCTTCTTTAGTAGTTTTAAATACTCCTGCGTCTTTTAATACTTGTGTGCATTTTTCTCCTACGCCATCTGTAACGATTTTGTGGGCTTTATCTTCATTTAAGTTTGTTCCATATCTTTCGATGAGCTCTTCTATCCAGTTTAGATGCTTATTTAGCGGATGTGATTCATCTTCTAGTTCATAACCAATATCTGACTTTCCTGTGAGTATATCTTCTATAGCTGCAAGTTCATCTTTTAGCCTTCCTGGAAGGATAAATAGCCCCATAACTTCGATAAGTCCTATATTTTCCTTTTTTATATGGTGTAGGGAAGCATGAGGATGAAATATTCCTAAAGGATGCTCGTCTGTAGTTCTATTATTTCTAAAGACAAGGTCTAATTCAAATTGACCATTTTTATTTTTACGGGCTATGGGTGTTATAGTATTATGATGTACTATATTTTCATCGTTATCTTGTGTGGCGCTTATTATATCTACTGAAGGATCCGAGTATGCTCTCCATATATCTAATATATAAGAACATGCATCTACTAGCTCTTCTTTGTTATTAGATTGAAGACGTAATGTCGACATGGGCCAATTGACTACTCCCATGTTTATATGGGGATAGCGATTTGACTTTACAGAATATTCAATGTCTGCAATTTCCATGGGGAAGATGTAATTACCACCTTGAAAATGGTCATGATTGAGTATGGAACCTCCTACTATGGGAAGGTCGGCATTGGAACCTATAAAGTAGTGGGGAAACTCATCGAGGAACTCAAGAAGTCTTACAAATGTATTCCTACATATTTTCATCGGTACATGTTTTTCGTTTAATACAATACAATGCTCATTATAGTATACATATGGTGAGTATTGAAAATACCATCTTTCTCCAGCAAGTGTTAAAGGTAATATGCGGTGTGTTTGACGTGCTGGGTGATTAACTCTTCCTCTATATCCTACATTTTCAGGACATAGGGCACATTTAGGATATCCAATTTGGGGCGCTGTCTTTAAAGATGCGATCTCCTTTGGATCTTTTTCAGGTTTAGTTAGATTTATGGTAATTTCTAGTTTACCAAAGGGGCTTTCATAATCCCATTTGATATTTTTAGCAATTCTACTAGTACGTATGTAGTCACTTTTTTTGCATAATGTATAAAAATCATCTGTGGCAGCTTTTATTCCTTTTTTTTCTTTTGTTTTATTAAAACGCCTTATTACTTCGGAAGGTCTAGGCATTAAAACTCCCATTATTTTTGTATCAAAGAGGTCCCTATATGTAGAGTTATTATGGGGTATTAGCCCTTTGATATATGCATAATCTAATAAGTCTTCTAATATGGGGGTAGCTATCTTAGGAATATCCCTATCTACGTCTCCTTCATAGGGCATGTCCAAGTCAAATAGGGCGAGAAAATTATTTCGCGTATATATAACATCCCATTTACTTATCATGTTGTTTTCAAGTCCGAACATAAGTAGTTTTTCAATAAGATATAGGGCTTTTTCATCATTTATATTTTTCATTAAACCACTCCTTTAAATGATTGATATTTATAATTGATAAATTTTATTTTTAATTTTCCATATCTAAAGCACTGCTATTTATATCAGTAGTTATTATTACGTATTTATTTCTATTTAAATTATATAATTGAAACTAAAAGGTTTACTTATACATATAATATGTTATATTACTATTATAATGGTTTTAAAATTTTATACAATCACGCTTTTGTGAAAGGAGAGTTTTTATGGCAATACTTGTAACAGGAGGAGCGGGTTATATAGGTAGCCATACTGTCAGGGAACTTGTAGAAGACGGTAGAGATGTGGTTGTCTATGATAATCTTTCAAGAGGTCATAGAGAAGCGGTAGGGGAAGGAACTCCGCTGGTAGTTGGAGATATTAATGATTACATAAAACTCAAGGAGACAATGCAAAAATATGCTATTGATTCTGTTATACACTTTGCAGCAGAAAGCCAAGTAGGCGAGTCTATGGCGAATCCAGAGAAATATTATTTTAATAATGTAGTGGGTACTTTGAATTTATTAAAGGCAATGAAAGATTGTGATGTAAAAAAAATAGTCTTTTCATCGTCGGCTGCTGTATATGGAGAACCACAGGAGATTCCCATAACAGAAAGATGTCCTAAAAATCCCACGAGTGTATATGGACGTACAAAGCTTATGGTAGAGAAGATATTGGTGGATTATGATGTTGCATATGGAATAAGACATGTTGCACTTAGGTATTTTAATGCCGCCGGTGCACATGTAAGTGGTGAGATAGGGGAGGATCATACGCCAGAGACACATCTTATACCTATTATAATGGAAGTAGCCCTTGGAAAACGGGATAAAATAAAGATATTTGGTACAAACTATCCCACCCCAGATGGTACATGTATTAGAGATTACATACATGTTACAGACCTTGCCAAGGCTCATATATTAGCCCTTGACTGGCTCATAAATGGTGGCCCTTCTAGGGCATATAACCTTGGAAACGAAAAGGGGTTTTCCGTATTGGAAGTAATTGAAACGGTGGAAAGAATTACAGGAATTAAAATACCTAGGGAAGATACATCTAGACGCCTTGGTGATCCAGCTGTTTTAATTGCTAGTTCCAAAAAGATAACGGATGAATTAGGTTGGATCCCCAGATATACTACATTAGATGATATGGTCAAGACAGCTTGGAACTGGCATTCAAAAAATCCCAATGGATTTAATGATAAATAAGAGGAGGTCATAGCATGCCATTTATTTTCGACAGTAGGACTATAGAGTTATTTAAGTCCTTATATGGACATGATGATGATATAATAAATCGACAAATAAAGAGATATAAAGAGAGTATAGATGAGTTTAAAAAACTATTTGAATATGAAGGTACTGTCGAACTTTTTAGTACGCCAGGGCGTACAGAGATAGGAGGTAACCATACTGATCATAACTTGGGAAAGGTACTGGCAGCAGGGGTAAATTTAGACTCTATTGCTGTTGTAATACCTACAGAAAATGAGATTGCAACAATGTATTCTAAAGGTTTTGATAATTCTTTTGAGGTCAATTTAAATGTATTAGATCCTGTAGAGGAAGAAGAGGGTACGACTACTGCCCTTATAAGGGGAATTGCTTCTCGTTTTGTACAACTTGGCTTTAAAATAGGCGGATTTAATGCATATGTAAATAGCGATGTATTACCTGGTTCAGGGCTTAGTTCGTCGGCATCTATAGAGGTGCTAATTGGCACTATATTTAGCCATTTATACAATGGTGGCAAAGTGAAGCCTGAAACACTTGCACAAATAGGTCAATATGCTGAAAACAACTTTTTTGGCAAACCGTGTGGACTTATGGATCAGATGGCCTGTGCTGTGGGAGGTTTTGTTGCAATTGACTTTAAAGATAAAGAAAATCCATTAGTGGAGAAGATAAATTTTGACATAGGGGCACAGGGTTATGATCTTATTGTGGTAGATACAGGAGGTAGTCATGCAGATTTAACAGAGGATTATGCGTCAATACCTAGAGAAATGAAGACATTGGCCCAGGCAATGGGTAAGGATGTATGCAGAGAGCTTTCAATGGATGAACTCATTGCGAATATTCCCATGTTAAGGGAAAAGGTTGGTGATAGGGCTATTTTGAGGGCAATGCATTTTTTTACAGAAAATGATAGAGTAGAGTATCAAGTAGATGCCCTTAAACAAGAAGATTTTCCACTTTTTTTGCAGCTTGTAAAGGAGTCGGGCAATAGCTCATGGAGGTGGCTTCAAAATGTATATGCTCCACATGATACAAGGGAGCAAGGTGTAACTCTCTGTCTTGCCTTAACAGAACATTTTATGAAGAAAAATCAAGTGCAGGGTGCATGTAGAGTTCATGGTGGAGGCTTTGCTGGGACCATACAGGCGTATTTACCAAAGGATATGACAGCTGCCTATAGTGATATGATAGAAACAATATTTGGCAAGGGAGCAGTTACAGTTTTGAATATAAGAAAGTATGGAACTATAAAAGTATGATTTTTTGCATAAAATTAAGAAAATATTAGAAAATAAAAGCTGATTAGGCGGGATAGATTATAAACGGGTCTATCCCCAAAAAAGCCCATTATATTGTCTTTGACTATCTTTGACTTAGAGTATACAATATACTTGAAAGAAATAAGGGAAACATAAAAAACATAGCGGAAGGGAGAGATGCCTATGGCTATGAGAGATTTAATGCCCAGGAGAGTAAGTCGTGAACTAGATCCATTCAGCTCTTTTGAGGATGCATTCAACACTTATGTGGACAATTTCTTCAAGTATGTAGATGATTTCTTCAGTACAGATCTTCCTGCAGAACTAGACGCAGGTATAAAAGTCGACATAAAAGAAACTGACAAAGAATACATCATAGAAGCAGATATGCCAGGCTTTGATAAAGATGATATAGAAGTTGAAATTGCAAATGACATCTTGACAATAAGTGCAAAAAGAGAAGATGAAAAAGAGGAAAAAGGTGAAAACTACATTAGGAAAGAGAGACGACGCGGTGAATTTGCAAGGAGCTTTGGTATCCGTGGCGTGGATCATGACAAGATAGCTGCAGAGTATAAGAACGGAGTATTGACACTCAAATTGCCCAAGACTGAGGAAGAGAAGAAACAGACTAAAAAGATAAATATTAAGTAATCAATGGAAAAGAAACATCATAAAGATGCCCTAGAAGGGTACCCTTCTAGGGCATCTTTATGGTTTGAGAGATTAAATAATAGAAAAATTAAAGATAGCTGTGTATTTTTTTTATGTAATTTTGTGTTTCATTAGGTAGCTTAGAAAATTGTTTGGGATCTTTTAAATCCGTTATATTATTTTTGTAGATATTATTAGGTCCCCAATTGTAGGCAGCCAGAGCAAGATCTATATTACCATTAAATCTATCAATTTGACTCTTTAAATATCTAGTACCTCCATCTATATTTTCGATTGGGTCAAATGGATTAGAGATATTTAATATATTCGCAGTATTTGGCATGAGCTGCATAAGCCCCATGGCCCCCGCATGAGATATAGCATTGGGATTAAATCCGGATTCTGACATTATAACTGCTTTTATTAAATTAGCAGGCACACCATATCGTTTAGATACTGTTTCAATTATATTGTCATAGTCGGTAGTAGATATTTGGGCGTTATTGTTCATGTATGTTTCATATATAGAGGATATGGTAGGCATGTAAGAATTAGATAGAGATTCGGCAATTGATGCATTGTATCTGGATTCGTCCATTGTAGGCATATATGAACTTTGGTTATTTTCTAACATAATGGAAGAATATCTGGTGGGATTAACTCTATGTGTCTCTAATATTTCCTGTAATATGGTATCAAAATTCATATCTTCTTTATTTGAAGATTCTGCATTTAATGGCTCTTGATATGAGGATATGTTTTCTACCTCATGGTTTTGAATATTAGAAGGTTTAGATACATTACCTCCTATAGTGATACCATAGGGTAATCGACTTTGTATTTCTCCTATCCTTTGGGCTATTATATCTCCAATACAATACATAGATTTTCACTCCTCTCTAATATTATAGCATTTAAGATATATTAAGGCTAGTAGGAATAAACTATCATTTTTAGACTGATAGTATAGTATTGTTAATTCAAGTTTTAAAATAGTGTTTCAAATTTTGTATTAGGGTATATTATAATATATGAAGAAATATTAATTTCAAATAGATTTTAGTACTCAAATTATTACTATAGTAAAATTTTAATGGCATGATAACTTAATATTTTATCGATTTGAATAAAAGTTATTGACCATTTAGTGAAAGAGGAGGGAAAAATGGAAAAACAGTTTATATCTAATAAAGTAACCATAATTGGCGCCGGCTTGGTCGGGGCAACCACTGCCTTTGCCTTGATGAATGCAGGAACAGCTTCTGAGATTGCCTTGATAGACTTAAATAAAAAGAGGCTAGCAGGTGAAGTTATGGATTTAAACCATGGTATAGCCTTTGTACCTTCGATTAAGATAAAAGCTGGCACCTATGATGATTGTAGTGATTCAAATATAGTTATAATAACAGCAGGTGCAGCTCAAAGACCAGGGGAGACTCGTCTAGAACTTCTCAAACGGAATATAGATGTGTTTAGTTCTATAGTTCCAAATATAGTAGAAAAGAACAGAGATTGCGTAATATTGGTGGTTACAAACCCTGTAGATATACTTACATATGCGACTTGGAAATTTTCAGGGTTACCTTCTAATCAGGTTATAGGTTCTGGTACTGTATTAGATAGTGCTAGGTTTAAGTATCTTCTTAGTGAACACTGTCATGTATCTCCTCAAAATGTCCATGCCTATATAATAGGAGAGCATGGAGATACTGAAGTTGCGGCATGGAGCATTACAAATATAGCTGGTATGTCCTTGGCTGACTATTGTTTTAGGTGTGAGCAAGCCTGTAAGAAGGAGGAGAGGCAAGCTATATTTGAAAATACTAAGAGGGCAGCATACGAAATAATAGAGGGTAAAGGTGCCACCTATTATGCAGTGGCATTAGCAGTGAGGCGAATAGTTGAAGCCATTTTGAGGGATGAAAATGCCATATTACCTGTATCATCTTTGATGGAGGGATATTATGGAGTGGAAGATTTATGCTTAAGTCTGCCCACGATTGTAAATAGTAGTGGTGTTTCAAAGGTATTAGAGTTACCTTTGAAGGATGAAGAGATAGAAGCATTTAGAAAATCGGCCAAGGTTATAAGTCAGGCCATGGAAGAGGTAGGGTTATAGTGCCGATTCATATAGTTCTGGTTGAACCAGAGATACCACAGAATACAGGTAATATTGCAAGGACATGCGGAGCAACGGGAAGTATACTCCATTTAGTAAAGCCTTTAGGATTTAAAATTGATGATAGACATCTAAAACGGGCAGGACTTGATTATTGGAAATTCTTAGATGTACGTATTCACGAGAGTGTGGACGAGTTATTTGAGGAATATGAAGATAAATATTTCTATTTTGCTACTACTAAGGGAAGAAGGCGACATAGTGATATCACATATGTAGATAATAGTTTCATATTCTTTGGCAAGGAAACTGCAGGATTACCAGAGGATCTTCTCAATAGGTATTATGATAAGTGCATACGTATACCTATGATACCAGATGCAAGGTCACTCAATCTTTCTAATTCTGTAGCCATTGTAGTATATGAGGCCCTAAGACAGCTTAATTATCCAGGTTTAAATGCAAAAGGACATTTAACAAAATATTAAAAAATAGCCTATTGCAATCATTGAGGAATTGTTATACAATATCTAATGGAAGTCAAATTGATATTTATTTAACAAAAACGGGACATTTTCCATAGTGGTGGGACATAAAATGTCCTGAAATGGAGAGGATTGTCATAGATACCCACGAGCTCTTTAAAAAATTTATACCTGAGTCTATAGAATTGTTCAAAAAACGGTATACTATATTACAGAGCATATATACCAATCAGCCTATAGGTAGACGAAGCTTGGCTACTCTTCTTGAAATAAGTGAACGAACAGTGCGTAATGAAACAGATTTTCTGAAAGAAGCTGGCTTTATAAATACTGATGCTGCAGGTATGATGATGACCTCTCAGGGGAAAGCTATTTTAGAAGGGTTGAAAAATTTTAGTGATGAGGTATTTGGTATAAGTGAGTTGGAAAAAAGGCTTCAGCTTATACTTGGGCTTGAGAAGGTATTGGTTGTAGCAGGTGATGTAGATGACAATATCTCAGTACAAAAGGAATTAGGTAGAGCCGCTGCAACTTATCTTATGCAGATAATATCGAAAGATAGTATTATCGCAGTTACGGGAGGTTCTACGATGGCCTCCGTTGCAAAATCGCTCCCTCAATCCAAGGAAGAAACGGATATAGTAGTAATTCCGGCAAGAGGCGGGATGGGCAGAGAGGTTGAAAATCAATCGAATATAATAGCTTCCATATTTGCGAAGAGGCTAGGTGGTCAATATAGGATGCTCCATGTTCCGGATCAGCTAGGGACAGAGGCAATAGAGACGCTTCTAAATGAGCCCAATATACAGGAGGTCATGAGGTGGTTAAAGAAGGCTAAAATTCTAGTATACGGTATAGGTAGGGCAGAGGATATGGCAGTGCGCAGGAATTTGCCAGATGAACTTAAACAGGCTTTAAAAAGCGCCGGCGCCGTGGCAGAGGCCTTTGGCTACTATTTTAATAGTCAAGGAGAGGTGGTATATGCTTCCAATTGTATAGGGCTTAAAACAGATGATTTGAGACAAATTCCAAATAGGGTAGGAGTTGCCGGAGGACGGCAAAAGGCCGAAGCGATAGTGGCGATATACTCCCATTGGAGAAATGGAGTACTAATAACTGATGAAGGAGCGGCTAGGCAGATATTAAATTTATATAAGGCTAAATCCTAATAAAGGGTTTAATTTTATCTATGCTGGGTATATAATGTAAGAGCGGTATCCATCTACATAATGTGGATGGTTAACATAAAAAATACATATGCTGGGAGGAATGAATAATGAGTGTTAAAGTTGCAATCAATGGTTTTGGTAGAATAGGAAGAAATGCATTTAAGGTAGCAGTAGATAAATATGAAGGGAAATTAGATATTGTTGCTATAAACGATCTTACAGATGCTGCTACTCTTGCCCATCTTTTAAAGTATGATTCTTGCTTTGGAAAATTTGATGGTGAGGTAGAAGTATATGACGATAAGCTCGTTGTAAATGGTAAGGAAATAAAAATTTTTGAAGAAAGAGATCCTGCAAATCTACCTTGGAAAGAATTAGGTGTTGATATTGTAATCGAGTCAACTGGTATCTTTAGGTCAAAGGAGCAGGCAATGAAGCATATAGAGGCTGGTGCTAAAAAAGTAATCATATCTGCTCCGGCTAAAAATGAAGATATTACAATTGTAATGGGTGTAAACGAGGACAAATACGATCCTGCAAATCATCACATTATATCAAATGCATCCTGTACAACTAACTGTTTAGCTCCATTTGCAAAAGTAGTAAATGATGAATTTGGAATTGTTAGAGGTCTAATGACCACAGTTCACTCATATACAAATGACCAGAGGATCTTAGATTTACCCCATAAGGATTTAAGACGTGCTAGAGCAGCTGCAGTTTCAATTATTCCAACAACAACTGGTGCAGCAAAGGCAGTTGCCCTTGTACTTCCTGAGCTGGAGGGTAAATTAAATGGTTTTGCAATGAGAGTACCTACTCCTACTGTTTCAGTTGTAGACCTTGTTGTTGAACTTGAAAAAGATGCAACAGCAGAAGATATAAATGCTGCATTAAAGGCAGCAGCTGAAGGTCCTATGAAGGGAATACTTGGATACACAGATGAACCTCTTGTATCTGTAGATTTCAAGCAAGACTCACGATCTTCAATCGTTGATGGACTATCTACAATGGTTATGGATGGCAATATGGCAAAGATAGTTTCATGGTATGACAATGAATGGGGTTATTCCAATAGAACAGTTGATCTTGCATACTACATTGCAGAAAAAGGACTTTAATAGGCAAATATTCTAAAGTACCACTATTTTAGAAGGAGTGGGTATTATGAATAAAAAGACGATAAAAGATGTAGATGTCAAAGGTAAGCGCGTCTTAGTTAGGGTAGATTTTAATGTTCCCATCGATAAAAATGGTAATATAACTGATGATACCCGTATAAAGGCAGCGCTACCTACAATAAAATATCTAGTTGACAATGATGCCAAAGTTGTGTTAATGTCACATCTTGGTAGGCCAAAGGGTGAAGGTTTTGAAGAGGCCTTTAGCTTAGCTCCTGTTGCCAAAAGGCTTGAGGAGTTAATAGGTAAAAAGGTCACTATGGCTAAGGATGTTATAGGAGAAAGTGCAAAGGAAGCTGTGAAAAACATGAAAGAAGGAGATATAGTTCTCCTTGAAAATGTTCGTTTTCACAAGGAAGAAAAGCAAAATGATGAAAACTTTGCAAAAGCCCTCGCCGAGTTTGGTGATATATATGTAAATGATGCCTTTGGTACAGCACATAGAGCTCATGCATCCACGGCTGGTGTCGCTAAATTTTTACCAGCAGTGGCAGGTTATCTAATAAGTAAAGAATTAGATGTAATGGGTAGAGCTTTAAATAATCCAGAACGTCCATTTGTAGCTGTTTTGGGTGGCGCAAAGGTATCTGACAAGATAGGAGTTATAGAAAATCTTATAGATAAAGTAGATACCATCATAATTGGTGGTGCAATGGCTTATACATTCTTGAAGGCTAAGGGCTATGAAGTGGGTAATTCCCTTGTAGAAGATGATAAACTAGACCTTGCTAAAGAACTCATGGAAAAGGCTGAAGAAAAGGGTGTCAAGTTTTTACTCCCAGTTGACGTAGTTGTAGCAACTGAGTTTAAAGCAGATGCAGAGCATAAAGTTGTAGATATTGACAAGATACCTGCGGACTGGGAGGGATTAGACATTGGTCCTAAGACCCGTGAGCTCTTTGGAACTGAGATTGAATCTGCCAAGACAGTTGTTTGGAATGGACCTATGGGTGTATTTGAAATGCCTGCATTTGCAGAAGGTACAAAGGCTATTGCCGAGTATATGAGCAGATGCAAGGGAACTACTATTATCGGCGGTGGTGATTCTGCAGCTGCAGTAAAACAGCTAGGCTATGCCGATAAGATGACCCATATATCTACAGGGGGAGGAGCGTCCCTAGAATTTCTAGAAGGTAAGATACTTCCAGGGATTGCTGCCCTCGATGATAAGTAAATTTGCCCCCTAAATTTTTAATATAGATTACCCAGATTTACCGCCTAGGGGAGTCCCTGGGCGGAACACTGGGATGTGTAAGGAGAGTTATATATGCGAAGACCAATAATTGCTGGTAATTGGAAGATGAACAAAACACCATCGGAGACGATGGAATTGATACATAAATTAATACCACTTGTAAAGGACACAGATGTAGAGATTGTTGTGTGTCCTCCTTTTGTTTGTTTACCTGCAGCTAGAGAGGCTGTGGAAGGAACTAATATTAAACTTGGTGCTCAAAATATGCATTTTGAAGAAAGTGGTGCATTCACAGGTGAGGTTTCTCCTGTAATGCTTAAAGAACTTGAAGTTAAGTATGTATTGATTGGACATTCAGAAAGACGACAATATTTTGGTGAAACCGATGAATTGGTAAATACTAAGGTACTTGCTGCATTAAAACATGGACTTATACCTATAATATGTGTTGGTGAATCCCTAACTCAGCGTGAACAAGGAGTTACTGAAGAATTAGTCAAAATGCAGACTAAGATAGCACTTCAAGGTGTATCAGATGAAGATGCTAAGAAGATTATAATTGCTTATGAGCCTATATGGGCAATAGGAACTGGAAAAACAGCATCGTCAGAAGATGCTAATGAAGTAATAGGTTATATACGAGAAGCTATAGCTAATGTATATGGAGATGACGTGGCAGAAACTGTACGCATTCAATATGGTGGCAGTGTAAAACCTGCTAATATAAAAGAACTCATGTCTATGCCTCACATTGATGGTGGGCTAATCGGCGGTGCTAGTTTGACGGCCGAAGATTTTGCAAAGATTGTAAACTACTAGGAGGAATATATGGCTAAGAAAGATTTAACAGCACTTATAATATTAGATGGTTTTGGATTAAATCCTAGAAAAAAAGGAAATGCTATATATGAAGCGAATACACCTAACTTAGATAGCTTAAAAGACACATATCCCTACGTATCAATAAAAAGCAGTGGATTAGATGTGGGACTACCTGAAGGACAAATGGGCAATTCTGAAGTTGGTCATTTGAATATAGGAGCAGGTAGGATTGTATATCAAGATTACACTCGTGTGAGTAAAGCCATAGAAGATGGGAGTTTTTTTGAGAATAAGGTACTTTTAGATGCAATTAGAAATGTGAAAGAGAAAAACTCTAAACTGCACCTTATAGGTCTTGTATCCGATGGTGGTGTTCACAGCCATATAGAACATCTATATGCTTTGGTTGAACTTGCGAAAAGAAGTGGACTTTCTGATGTATATATCCACTGTTTTATGGATGGAAGGGATGTTCCTCCTGCAAGTGGTAAAAGCTATATAGAGGAACTAGAGGCAAAGCTAAAGGAGTTGGAGTTTGGGAAAATTGCCACAGTATCAGGGCGATACTATGCCATGGATAGGGATAAGCGTTGGGATAGAACTAAACTTGCATATGATGCCCTAGTAGAAGGGGTTGGGTTAGAAGCAGATAGTGCTGTTCAAGCCGTTGAACAGTCATATAGAGATGGTGTATATGATGAATTTATAAAGCCTACGGTGATAAAAGAGAATGGAAAACCAGTAGCTACCGTAGGTGAAAATGACTCAATAATATTTTTTAATTTCCGACCTGATAGGGCAAGGCAGCTTACTAGCAGTTTTATAGATCCAGACTTTAATGGATTTGATAGACCTAAGGGTTATTTTCCTGTGTATTTTGTATCCATGACTCAATATGATGAGGAGTTTAAAAATATACATGTGGCGTATGAACCTGAACACCTCATAAATACATTTGGTGAATATATAAGTAAACACGGATTAAAACAGCTCAGGATTGCAGAAACCGAAAAATATGCTCATGTTACGTTTTTCTTTAATGGTGGTGTAGAACATCCAAATAAAGGAGAAGATAGGGTACTTATACCTTCTCCTAAGGTTGCAACTTACGATTTAAAGCCAGAGATGAGTGCCTATGAAGTTACTGATGAGGTTATAGAGCGCATTGAATCTGGCAAATATGATGTGATAATATTAAATTATGCAAACTGTGATATGGTAGGACATACTGGAATTATGGATGCGGCTATCAAAGCAGTAGAGGCAGTGGATGAATGTGTTGGACGTACTGTAGATGCAATTTTGAGGGCAGGAGGTAGGGTACTTGTAACTGCAGATCATGGTAATGCTGAACAGATGTTAGATTATGAGACAGGTGAGCCACATACTGCCCACACATCAAATCCTGTGCCATTCATATTGGTGGCTGAGGATTTGAAGGGAATAAAGTTGAGAGAAGGAGGTAGGCTAGCTGATATAGCTCCTACTATGTTAGATCTTATGGGAATAGAGAAACCTGCTGAGATGACAGGTGAAACTCTTTTAGAGAGATGAAAGGAGAGATATACATGACAACTATAATAGACGTATTAGCCAGAGAAATACTTGATTCAAGGGGCAATCCTACTGTAGAGGTAGATGTGTTATTGGATGGAGGCGCTATGGGTAGAGCAGCTGTACCATCTGGTGCGTCTACAGGAGCATTTGAAGCAGTTGAATTAAGAGACGGTGACAAGAAAAGATATGGAGGTAAAGGAGTACTCAAGGCAGTAGATAATGTAAATAATATAATAGCAAACGAGATAATTGGCATGGATGCACTAGATCAAGTGGCAATAGATAAGCTTATGATTGAGCTTGATGGCACCCATAATAAGGCTAAACTCGGTGCCAATGCAATACTTGGCGTATCCTTAGCAGTTGCAAAGGCAGCAGCAAATCAGTTTGGAATGCCGCTATATAAGTATATAGGTGGAGCAAACGCCAAGACGCTTCCTGTACCTATGATGAATATACTCAATGGTGGTGAGCATGCAGATAACACTGTAGACATTCAAGAGTTTATGGTGATGCCAGTGGGAGCTACTTCATTTAGAGAAGCACTTCGCATGTGTGCAGAGGTTTTCCATAGCTTAAAGAAAGTTCTTTCAGATAAGGGTTATAGCACTGCCGTTGGTGATGAAGGTGGATTTGCACCTAATCTAAAGACAAATGAAGAGGCAATAGAGGTTATACTAGAGGCAGTTGAAAAGGCAGGCTATAAGCCAGGAGATGATATTAGAATAGCCATAGATGCTGCTGCAACTGAGTTATACAATGAAGAAGATGGAAAATACTACTTCCCTGGTGAAGGCGTTGTAAGAACTGTAGATGAACTTATTGACTATTATGCAGGTCTCGTAGATAAATATCCAATCATTTCATTGGAAGACGGATTAGCTGAAGAGGATTGGGATGGTTGGAAAAAGCTTAACGAGAGACTTGGTGATAAGATTCAGATAGTAGGCGATGACCTATTTGTTACAAATACTAAGAGACTTAAAAAAGGAATTGAACTTGGCTCTGCAAATTCTATACTCATAAAGGTAAATCAGATAGGTACACTTACTGAAACTATCGATGCAATTGAGATGGCTAACAGGGCAAACTATACGGCAGTTGTGTCTCATAGATCTGGAGAGACTGAGGATACTACAATTGCTGATTTGGTTGTGGCCATGAATGCAGGTCAAATAAAGACTGGTGCGCCTTCTAGGACAGACAGGGTTGCAAAATATAATCAACTCCTTCGTATAGAAGAAGAGCTTGGTGATATGGCTATCTATCCAGGACTTGATGCTTGGTTTAATCTTAAAAACAAGTAATCTATAAAAGTATTCGAGTTCAATAAAAGAATTTTGTTATTAAAGGGGATAATTTTACGAGACTTATTCTACAATGAATGGTATCTAGCCATATTTAAGAGAGCCTGTTTAGCTAATTTAGAAGCAGGCTCTTTTGCATATAATTAGAAACTATTTAATCAAGGCTCGCTATGCTTTCCTCCTTGACAAAATAATTATTAGTAATTCTTAAAACCTATAGCGTTCTTCAGTGGAAAATTTCAGAGGTCTGTGTCACATATGTTTGACTTATCTACAAAAAATAGGGGATTTAAATTTTTACTTTATTGCATATATAATGTCTGTGTGTTATAATAAATTTATAAAATTGCCTGCTTAAGGAGCTGTGGGCGCTATGATAGAGGAGTTATTGTGGGACTTATTTGAGAAAACGGGTTCTATTACTGCATATATTTTATATAAAAAGGTAAAAATACTGCATTAAGGCTATGAAGAAGAGGAGTACATCTTTAGACTGTCTATTGAGAGAGGGAGTGTCATCGGCTGAAAGCACTTCTATAGGCATAAGATGGAAGTTCGCTTCGGAGCTTGGAGTTGAAATTTAAGTAGGCTCCACCGTATAAGTACGGTTATGACTTGATGAGTGGTTCTTGTGTATATACACGAGGACAAATTAGGGTGGTAACGCGTAGTAATGCCTTCGTCCCAATCTTGTTTTTGGACGAAGGTTTTTTTATTGTATGAAGAGAAAAGTTATGGAAGAAAGGAGATAGGTATGCGTCATAATTTGGAGAAGATAAGAGATGAGGCAATTGAGAATATTTCCAAGGTAAAAGACTTAGAACATCTAGAGCGTCTACGTCTTAAGTATTTGGGAAAAAAAGGGGAATTGACTAGGATACTTAGGGGTATGGGTGATTTGCCTGCTGAAGAGAGGCCAATTATGGGAAGGTTAGCTAATGAAGTGCGAACCTTAATACAGGTCCAATTAGATAAACGCAGGAAAGAGCTAGAAGAAAAACTTTTAGAGTACAGATTAAGGGAAGAAACAATCGATGTAACTGTTCCAGGGAAAAAGATAGAGAGGGGTAATCTTCATCCTCTTACTTCTGTATGTAACGAAATTGCAGCTATATTCATAGGTATGGGTTTTGAAGTTGTAGAAGGTCCTGATGTAGAACTTGAGTATTATAATTTTGAGGCGCTTAACATACCAGAGAGCCATCCATCGCGGGATGTACAAGATACATTTTATATAACAGACGAGATACTTTTAAGAACTCATACTTCACCTGTGCAGGTGAGAACCATGGAGGAAAAAGATCCCCCTATAAAGATAATAGTACCAGGTAGAGTGTATAGGTCTGATGATGTAGATGCTACCCATTCACCAATATTCCATCAGATAGAAGGTTTAGTAGTAGATGAGAATATTACAATGGCGGATTTAAAAGGGGTATTAGATGTATTTGTAAAAGAACTATTTGGAGAACGGACACAGACGAAGTTTAGGCCACACTATTTCCCATTTACAGAACCTAGTATGGAAGTAGATGCTACTTGTGTAACATGTGGGGGAAAAGGCTGTAGAGTATGTTCTGATACGGGATGGATTGAAATATTAGGTGCTGGAATGGTCCATCCAAATGTGCTTAAATATGGTGGGATAGATCCTGATAGATATAGTGGTTTTGCATTTGGATTAGGACTTGATAGAATAGCTAATCTAAAATATGGAATTGACGATATAAGATTATTATACGAAAACGATATAAGATTTTTAAGACAATTCTAAGGAGGAGTAGAGTTTATGTTAGTACCTTTAAGCTGGCTTAAAGAATATGTTCATATAGATGTATCTACTGAGGAATTATGTGATCGTATGACAATGACTGGTTCAAATGTAGAGACAGTGATCCGAGTGGGTGAAGATATAGAAGGAGTAGTAGTAGGAAAGATACTTACCATTGAAAAACACCCTAATGCGGATAGATTAGTAATATGTAAGGTAGATATAGGAGATAGGATTATTCAAGTGGTAACAGGTGCACCAAACATTTCAAATGGAGATCTAGTTCCTGTAGCTCTAGATGGAGCTCATCTACCTGGAGATGTTTTGATTAAGAAGGGTAAACTGAGAGGAGTGGTCTCTGAAGGAATGCTCTGCTCCGGTGAAGAACTTGATCTCACAGATCAAGATTATCAAGGAGCTGAAGTAGATGGAATACTCATATTGAGAGAGGAGTATCCACTAGGCATAGATATCCGAGAGGCACTTCTTTTGAATGATGAAATAATAGAGTTTGAGATAACTCCCAATAGACCAGATTGTTTGAGCATAATAGGTATTGCTAGAGAGGCCGCTACTACAATAGGTTCTTCGCTAAGCCCTCCCAATATTGAACTTTCACCATGTACTGGAAATATATATAGTGAAGCAAAAGTAGTAGTTAAGGATAAAGAGTTATGTCCTAGATATTGTGCTAGAGTAGTGAATAATATAAGAATAGGTGAATCGCCATTGTGGATGAAAAGGCGATTGATAAATTCAGGAATAAGACCTATAAACAATATTGTAGACATAACTAATTATGTTATGCTAGAGATGGGGCAACCTATGCATGCCTTTGATCTAGATAAGGTGGAGGATAGGACTATAGTAGTAAGAAGGGCTAAAGCGGGAGAAACACTTGTAACACTTGATGATGTAGATAGAGAACTCAAACCTAATATGTTAGTAATTGCCGATGCCAATAGACCAATAGGTTTAGCTGGTATTATGGGTGGTGCAAATACTGAGATAACTGAAGATACAAATTGTATAATACTTGAAAGTGCTAAATTTGATGGACCGAGTGTGCGCTTTACATCTAAGGAATTAGGGCTTCGAAGTGAGGCGTCTACACGATTTGAGAAGGGAATAGATATAAATCTACCTAGAGAAGCTATAGATAGAGCAGCTCAACTTATCCAGGAGTTAGGTGTAGGTAATGTTGTTGATGGTGTAATAGATATATTAAACTCAGATATTGAACCATATGAGTTGGAAGTTAGATGGATGGATATCAATAATCTATTAGGCTTGGAACTAACGCCAAATGATATGGTTGAAATATTAAAATCACTCAATTTTGGTGTTCGACATAGGGATGATATACTAGATATAGTAGTTCCAACGTATAGGCAGGATATAAGTGGTATGGAAGACATAGCAGAGGAGATTGCTCGTATATACGGTTATGACAATATACCAAAAACTCTTATGGATGGTACTGTATCTAGAGGCAGGAAGACAGAGCGACAGAAAAAGATAGATTATGTAAGAGATATTTTAATAGGTAGTGGACTATATGAGATTATAACTTATTCTTTCATAAGTCCTAAGGCATATGATATGCTAGGTAAAGAGATGCCTGAAGTAGTTACCATATTAAATCCACTAGGCGAGGATCAAAGTATAATGCGTACTACTCTTATGTCTAGTATGCTAGAGGTATTAGCGCGAAATAAGAGTAGAAAAGTAGAGAGTTGTAGTTTATTTGAGATAGGAAAGATCTTTATACCTAAGTCACTGCCTTTAAAGGAATTGCCAGAGGAAAGACAAGTACTTTCTATAGGAATATATGGTAATGATATGGATTTTTATAATCTTAAAGGCGTAGTTGAATTGATGTTACATGAACTTGGCCTTTTTGAGAAGACAAAATTTGTTCCTGTAACTACAGATCCTACATTTCATCCTGGAAGAACAGCTGCTATGAAGATAGAGCATATGGAAGTTGGCATCTTAGGTGAAGTGCATCCAAAGATTAGAGAAAACTATGGATTTAATATCCCAATATTGTTGGCAGAAATAGATTTAGATGCTATGCTTGACCTATCAAATACCCAGAAATACTATAGGGGATTACCTAAATTCCCAGCAGTGGAACGCGATCTTGCAATTGTTGTCAAAAAAGATGTTTTAGCAGCCGAGATATATGATATAATTAAAGAATCAGGGGGAGATATGCTAGAGACAGTTGAATTATTTGATATATATGAGGGAGATCAGATACCTGAAGGTTATAAAAGCATGGCATATTCACTTAGCTATAGAGCACCAGATAGAACCCTACAGGATAAAGAAGTGGATATAATACATGAGAGAATAATAAACACTCTAGAGAAAAAAGTAGAAGCTAAACTGAGATAAAATATTTATATAGTAAAATACGCCCCTTTTCGACATATTTACTTGAGTATATATGTTGATTAGTGTATAATATGATATAAAGTATATGGCTTTAGGGGGTGCTAATATTGGGCGAAGATATATCTAAAGCTATTGTGCGCATTGGAGGTTTAGAATATACCATAAAGGGTAATGAACCTGAGGAATATCTTCATAAGGTAGCAATATATGTAGATAAGAAGATGAAAGCCATTGAAAAGACAAATTTCAACTTAAGTACTTCTATGCTTGCTGTATTGACTTCTATAAATTTGGCTGATGAAGTTTTAAAATCTAAGGAAGAACTCGAAAAGCTACATGAAGAGTTAGATACGTTAAAAGAAGAAGCTGAAATTTTAAATGACATGCTCATGAAACTGGAAGAAGAAAATAAAATACTTAGAGATACGTTAGAACGATATGATAGCAGGCAAAACACCCCTAAAAAGCAAATTGATTCCATTATATATGATGTAACTCGTAGCAACAAGGGTAAAAGGTGAGTTCAGAAAGCAGCAGAGATTGCTGCTTTTTTTAGTGGAATAATATGGAGAAACGGTTGTATAAAGCTTGTATTTGTTATAGAATACTAGTGAAAACGTAGTTAAACATTGAACAGGTAATTAATATTTAAGAATGTCCAGCAAAAAAAGGAGGAACAATGGACGATAGAACACTTAAAGCACTTGAATATGAGAAAATTATAGATATACTAGTGGAATATTCCTTATCACCTTTGGGAAAGGAGATGGCAAGAAAACTTAAGCCTTCTTCGGATAGACATACAGTAGAGCAAATGTTAGCTGAGACGAATGAAGCTGAAACTATAATAGTTCAATCGGAAAAAGCTGTCATGGATAGATTCCCAGATGTTTCAAATCACATAAAGAGGACAAAAATAGGAGCTATATTGAATCCTAAAGAGCTCTTGGAAGTAGCAAAGCTTCTAAGGACTGCAGAAGAAGTAAGATCGGCAATATTAGGATTTGATGGAGATGTTAAAATCATACTAGATATTGCATCTTCTCTTGTGCCTCACAAATGGTTATATGGGGAGATATTTAATTGTATAGAGGATGAAGATATCATATCAGATAAGGCAAGTACTGAGCTTGCAAATATACGTAGGCGTATAAAAAAAGCACATTCTAATATACGGGATAGGCTAGAGCGGATAGTTCAATCTCCTCAATATCAAAAACATCTTCAAGAGCCTATAGTTACAATAAGAGATGATAGATATGTAGTTCCTGTAAAACGAGAAAGCAGAGCGAATGTTCCTGGAATTATTCATGATCAATCCTCAAGTGGTGCTACTTTATTCATAGAGCCTATGGCAGTAGTGGAGGCGAACAATGAACTTAGAAAACTCATGCTCGACGAAAGACAGGAGATAGAACGAATACTTACAGAATTTACAGACAAGGTGAATGTCGTATCTGACGATATATTAAAAAACCTAAAGCTACTTGCACGATTAGATTTTATATTTGCGAAAGGAAAACTTAGTATTGCTCAAAGAGCTGTTTGTCCTAATATAATAGATGGAGACAAGTTAAAGATAATAAATGGTCGACATCCTCTCATAGAAACAGATAAAGTGGTACCCATTTCAGTAGAATTGGGATATGATTTTAATACTCTAGTAATTACAGGTCCCAATACAGGCGGGAAGACTGTTACACTTAAGACAATAGGTTTATTTGTCTTAATGACCCAATCGGGACTTCATATTCCTGCAGGATATGGGACAGAAATGGGAATATTTTCATCTATATTCGCAGATATTGGCGATGAACAGAGTATAGAACAGAATTTAAGTACCTTTTCTTCTCATATGACAAATATTGTAGATATATTGAATAGGGCCACGACAGGTTCTCTGATTTTATTTGATGAATTAGGCGCAGGTACTGATCCAACAGAGGGGGCAGCTCTTGCCATGAGTATATTAGACTATTTAAATGAGAACCATATAAAGACTGTGGCAACTACCCACTATAGTGAGCTTAAGATATTTGCCATGACAAGGAATGAAATGGAAAATGCCTCTATGGAATTTGACGTAGAGACTTTACGCCCTACGTTTAGGTTATTGATTGGAATGCCTGGTAAAAGTAATGCATTTGAAATATCTAAACGTCTAGGTTTACCAGATACATTTATAGATGGTGCGAAGAAATTTCTAACACAAGAAGATATACGATTTGAAGATGTTATACGTGCTGTGGAACGAGATAGGATAGCTATGGAAAGGTATAGAAAAGAGGCGGAACGGGAATATAGACAAGTTGAAGAATTAAAAAGGGAATTGGCTAGTCAGAAAAAAGCCATTTTGGATAGACGTCAAGAAATAATACAAGAAGCACGGGAAGAGGCCACTGCAATTATGAAAAATGCTAAAGCAGAGGCAGATAAGATTATCCAAAAGCTCAATAGCCTATCTAATACAGCATATGAAAAAGAAGATAGAAGAGCCGCCGAAGAAGCCAGAAAAGCTCTCAAGGATAAGGCTGATAAATTGGAAAAGCAGACAGTTTCTGTAGAGGCAGATACTTTAACAGCCCCACCTAAGAACTTAAAACTTGGCGATATGGTGTATATAACCAATCTAGACCAGAAAGGTCAGGTTTTGACTTTACCTGATGAAGAAGGCGAATTACAGATACAAGTAGGTATAATGAAGGTTACAGCACATATATCTAATATAAGAGAAGCAGAAGGAAAAAGTCTTAACATCCCTCGAACGTATAGAGAAAAGAGTGTATCTATAAGGGATAGGAAAGTTAATACAGAGATAGATGTGAGAGGATATAGTGCAGAAGAGGCAATAATTGAGGTAGATAGATTTTTAGATAATTCTTTTCTATTAGGTTTAAAAGAAGTCACTATAATCCATGGAAAAGGTACTGGTGTACTGCGAAGTAGAATACAGGAGCATTTACGAACGCATCCCCATGTAAAGACATTTAGATTGGGAGAATTTGGGGAAGGGGAGGCTGGCGTTACAGTGGCCAATTTAAAATAATTCAAGATTAGTCAAGTTTGTAAATATATTTAAATCTATAGAGTTCTTACTCACTTGTCTTTGACTATATAAATAAATTATGGGTCATTGGGCAGTGGATAAATATTAGGACGGGAGAGTGTGAGATATGGAATATCTAATGGGAATTGATGTTGGTACATCTAGTACCAAAACGGTCCTTTTTGACACAAGGGGAAATATTGTCGCCAGCGCTTTAGAGGCTTACCCTCTGTATCAACCTCATATTGGATGGGCAGAACAGGATCCTGATGACTGGTGGCAGGCTACTGTGCATACTATACAGGAGGTATTGGCAAAAAGCAGTGTAAATAGTCACCAAATAAAAAGCATAGGTCTTACGGGGCAAATGCATGGTATGGTACTTTTGGATAAAGGACATAATGTACTCCGTCCTGCTATAATATGGTGTGATCAGCGTACACAGAAAGAATGTGAAGAGATTACAGAGAAAGTAGGAAAAGAACAACTTATACAGATTACTGCAAATCCTGCTTTAACGGGTTTTACTGCATCTAAAGTAATGTGGGTTAAAAATAATCAACCCCACATATTTGATAGAATAGATAAAATACTTTTGCCAAAGGACTATATACGTTTCAAATTAACTGGTGAGTGTGCTACAGATGTCTCAGATGCCAGTGGCACTCAATTTTTAGATGTATCTAATCGTAAATGGAGTGACAAGATACTTGAAATATTAGAAATACCTAAGGAATGGATGCCAGTTGTATATGAATCTCCAGTGATTAGTGGAGAGATAAGTCATAGAGCGGCTCAGATTACGGGTCTTAAGATGGATACACCGGTAGTAGCTGGGGGAGGCGACCAAGCAGCTGGTGCAGTGGGTAATGGTGTTGTAAAGTCTGGAATAATATCTTCCACAATAGGTACCTCTGGCGTGATATTTGCCCATATGGATAAAGTTAGTATAGATCCACAAGGTAGAGTTCATACGTTTTGTCATGCTATACCAGGTTCATGGCATGTAATGGGTGTTACTCAAAGTGCCGGCTTATCTCTAAAGTGGATGAGGGATAACTTTGGATGGGCAGAACGAGAATTAGCTTCATTTATAGACTTAGACTCCTACACATTGATGGATATGGAGGCTAAACAGGCAGAACCTGGTTGCCAAGGTCTTATATATCTTCCTTATCTGATGGGTGAGCGAACCCCTCATCTTGATCCCTATGCTAGAGGTGTATTTTTTGGACTTACGGCAAAGCATAATCGCTCTCATATGATACGTGCTGTTATGGAAGGAGTGACTTATAGTCTTAGGGATTGTTTAGAAATAATAAGGGAAATGGATGTACCAATACAGGATGTTCGTGCTTCAGGAGGGGGAGGTAAGAGTATGCTATGGCGACAGATGCAGGCAGATATATTTAAAGTGCCCATATCTCGAATAAACACAAATGCAGGTCCAGCCTTTGGTACAGCTCTTCTTGCAGGTGTTGGATCTGGAATATATAAGAATGTAAATGAAGCGTGTACTGCTACTATAAAGGAAGTAGAGAGGTTAAAACCAATAGAGAATAATTCCCATGTATACGATAAGTATTATCCAGTATATAGACAGCTATATAAAGCCCTAAGTCACAATTTTAAGGAGATTGCCCTTATTCAGGAAGAACTTAGTGGTATAGAGGTATGATGAAATGAATAGACTTGTAAAATTTTTTCCCAAGACAGATAATTTAGCAGTAGAAGGTAGTCGACTTGCTCTATTTAATTTGGCTATGCTAGTGGTAGGTGTTTTATTTAGCTATGGTGTTTTATGGATTATAGGGAAAATTCGTACTTTAGGTATACCTATTCCACTTCCTGTTTGGTTAGTTATGTTATTTGTAGGTATTCCCTATTTTATAATATGGTTTGAATATGGTAGGGCTTTTGGCCTGAAACTCAAAAAACCTAATTTTTTTAAAGGTTTGCTAGTGGGAATTATTGGGCAAATACCTGGGTTTTTGCTATATTATATTATAACTAAAGCTAATTTTATGGAAATAGATAAAGAGATAATAAGGATAATTTCTACTATATTTAGGACATTTATTATAACAGTACCTATTATGGCAGCCCTAGGATCTTTGGATACCAAAAAGGACAGGTGAACACCTGTCCTTTTTGGTAAAGTTTTTTACTATATCAATGAAAATTATAAAATTACAAGACAAAAATTGAAGCCTTATAGCTAAACATATAGATTATATAAAAAGTTAATATTTGTCTATAGAGTTCGTTTAAGAAGCACATTAAATCAAACCTTACTACTTTATAGATATAATCGAATCTAGGACTATATTATAGACAGCCAATTGCCTTATATGTTTACAATTGGATTTATTCTATTTTGAATTTGTTTATGGCTTTGTAGAGTTTATCTGATGCAGCGCTCAAGTCTTGTGCATATGCAGCTAATTCTTCTATACCAGCTAATTGTTCTTCTGTTGAAGCAGTGACTTCTTCAGATGAAGCAGCTGATTCTTCGGATACGGCAGATATATCATGCATTGCTGATACTACTTCATCCTTGTATTTATCCATTTCGATTACACCTTGCGATATCATGTCTAGGTGATGGGCCAATTCTTCCATGGAAGTGGCTATATCATTGAAGCTAGCTACTGTTTCATCTACTGCTTGATTCTGTATTTTGATTATCTCGTCTGCAGCTTGAGCTTGTTTTAGTGATTCTTCTGTTTTCTTGATAGTAGCATTTAATATATTAGCTATCTCTTTAGTGGCTTCCATTGATTGTTCTGCTAGTTTTTTTACTTCGCTTGCAACGACTGCAAATCCTTTACCTGCTTCGCCGGCGCGGGCAGCCTCTATGGCAGCATTTAGTGCAAGAAGGTTTGTTTGGTCAGCTATTCCATCTATAACATTTATTATCTTACCTATAGACTTAGATTCTTGACTTAGTGCCTGCATATCACTTAGCATTAGATTTGCTATATTCGTCGTTTCTTGGGCACAATTACTGAGATTGTCTATGGATAGTATTCCTTTTTGTGTTATTTCAGTAGATTTCTCAGATATTTCATGTATAGTATCTACATTTTGTGAAACTTTATTGATCTCTTCAGCTAAAGATTGGATCTTATCTACACCCTGTTCAACATCATGGGCTTGCTCTCCGGCTCCACTTGCAATTTCTTGTATTGCAGTAGCTATCTCATTAGACGAAGCGGAGACTTCTTCTGCAGTAGCCGCCACTGTGGTTGCTGAATCTGATACAGTTTGTGCAATTTGTGCCGATTCTTCCACAAGATGTCTTACATTGGTAATCATATAAGCTATATTATCGGTAAGTACCCCAAATTCGTCCTTTCGATTTGAATGGGGTATGGCTGTGAGATCTCCTTGGGCGGCTGTGTTAGCAGCTTTTATTACTTCTCCTATTGCTGAACTCATACCAACGGCCATATATGTACCAAGACCAATTGCAACAATGATTGCGCCTATTATTAAGGCCACGGTGGTCTTTTTTATAGCATTGGCAGCTGAAAGAAGTTCAGCTGTGGGAATAAGACCGATGAGTGCATAATCACTTTGTTCTAATTTATTATATACCAAAAGATGATCTTTATCATTATAAGATACATCTAAATTACCACTATATTCCTCAGATTCTCTTATTTTTTCAATGAAGTCTTGTTCTACAAAGTTTGCTGTATTTTCTTCTATCGCTTCTTGAGACATGGGTCCTTCTTCGCCATCCATAAAGTGGATAGATGCAATATCTCTGCTATCAGGGCTTAGAAGATGTATTTCACCAGATTCGCCTAATTGTATACCTGACATGAGCTCTTCAATAGGCTCAGTTTTTACATCTATTATTAAAAGGCCAACTGCTTTTCCAGTATTCATATTTTTAAAGAGTCTTATACAGGACATTGAGTATTTGGTTGTAGTGGTATTTAGTTCATCAAGTTCTTTGTGCCATCCTACCCATACAGGTTGACCATTGGCTTCTACTGCCTTAGTATACCACTCAGTTTTCTTTAGCTTATCAAGTTCTTCATCTGACAGTGATGATATATTCAGTGATTGACCACCTTCTATAAGTATTCCAATATTATCTATAAACTGATTTGAATATGTATAGGTATTTAAAAATTGTTCTGTGCTCTTTAAAAGTTGTAGCTTATCATAGGAACTCATATTACTACTTAATGCTTGTGCATAGCTTTGTACTGTTTCATTACTCATGACTTGCATAGATGTATCCGATACAGTGTTAAAAATTAAATTTAAATATTTAGCTGATTGTTCCATAGTTTGAATAGTAGAGTTGACAGCTGACTCTCTAAGTGCAACTGTTGCCTTTTGTTGTGATATATATCCTAGTATAGATATAGGTATACACATTATTATAAAAGCAATTATTAACTTAAAGCCAATCCCAGAAAACTTATTATGTAGAATGTCTTGATTGGTAGATTTAAGATTTTTGTTTTTAAGTTTTTTCATTATGTCATCTCCTAACTTTATATTATTTTATATCCCTCTCATAAAATACTTTTCCCGCAATTGGGGCAGTATAAGTGTTTTTAACATATTGCATAAATTGAAGCTATAAATAAC